>JAFGMA010000328.1 GCA_016927835.1 Candidatus Zhuqueibacterota bacterium
AATCTCAGCCGTTTTATTAGGGGATTGCTTCGGCAAAAAACGCCTCGCAATGACAATTTTTCGAGTTTTCGGACGGACACTAACTAATCTCAGAAATGACACGGAAGATTTTCGGAGAGGCTCTTATTCCTTTGATTGAATCAACTCAAAATCTGTTCGACTGGCGCAGTATTTAATACATCCTGTTTCGTCAACCATGCACGCCGGGCAATGCCGATGCCCGTTTTCATATACTGGAGTTGCACTGCGTCGTGTGCATCGCTGATGATAGCCAGCTTGATCCCCGATTCTGCAGCGCGACGGGCGTGGATATCGTCCAGATCGAATCGCATGGGTTGGGCATTGATTTCAATGAGAGTATTCGTCTGGCGTGCGGCTTCAAAAATACGCTCATAGTCGACAGCATATCCGTCACGCTTCCCCAACAATCGACCGCTTAAATGACCAATCATATCGACATGAGGATTTTCAATGGCTTTGATAATGCGTCCGGTGGGATTTTGAGTGAATGCCGAGTGTATTGAAGCTACGACAAAATCAAGTTGTGCCAGCAACTCATCGTCATAATCCAGGTTGCCGTCGGATAAAATGTCCACTTCAGTACCAGCGAGTATTCTGAAATTCGAGAATTTTTCATTCAGCGCCTTGATTTCAGCGATTGAATCGAGCAACGCTTCAGGCGACAAGCCTCTGGCATACGCAGCAGATTTGCTGTGATCGCAAATTGCGAGATATTGGTAGCCCAGCTTCACCGCAGCTTCTGACATCCGGGCGATGCTCAAATGACCGTCGCTTTTATTTGAGTGAACGTGCAAATCGCCTTTAATTTCGCCGTAATCGATTAATTGCGGGAGGCAGCCGGAAGCAGCACATTCGATTTCACCGCGATCCTCGCGCAATTCAGACGGAATCCATGTCAGACCCAGAATCCGATAAATATCTTCTTCGGATTCCCCGCCGAGTTTTCGCTCTCCTTCATAAATCCCATACTCATTGATTTTAAAATTATGTGTTCGGGCAATTCCGCGGAGCTTGACATTATGCGCCTTTGAACCTGTAAAATACTGCTGCGCGGCACCGAATGAAGCGGTAGGAACGGCTCTCAAGTCGACCTGCACACCTGAAGCCGTCACAATGGAGCCTTTCGTTGCACCTGCCGCCAGCACAGCTTTTGCCAGTGGGAGCCGTGTGAACGCAGCGACAACGGCTTCCCCCTGATCGGTTTCCACGAGAATATCGATATCGCGTACAGTCTCACGCATGCGTCGCGTGGAGCCGGCGGGAGAAATGCGCCCGATTTCGTTACCGAAGGTTGCTTTCAATTGGGTGATGATGTCATCGGCGATGCAAATCGCATCGTATAGGAAAACGCGCTTATGTCCGCTTTCGAATAGCTCAATTCCGCGGCGAATTCCACCGATTTTTTTCGCCCCCATGCCTGGCAGCTTTTCAAGTGATCCGTCGGCGATTGCCCTTTTTAGATCATCCAACGATTGCACGCCAAGCCGCTTATGTGCCATTCCCACTGTTTTGGGTCCCAGTCCCTGGATTTCCAGCAGGCTTACGACCGAAGGCGGCACCATTGCTTTGACTTCATTAAATTTTCGCATGTCGCCGGTTGCCAGGTATTCCTCAATTTTTGCCGCGATGGCTTTCCCGATGCCGGTAAGATCGTGCAACTTGCCTTCGCTATGAATGCGGGTGATATCCTCAAGCAATTCATCGAGCACGCGGCTGGCTTTGCGGTACGCATTTACTTTGAATATGACTTCGCCAGTGATTTCGAGAATATCTGCCATTTCCGAAAACATTGCAGCGAGTTCTTTATTTTTCATCTGATTTATCACCAATCGGTTGGCGTTACATTGGTTTCGATTTATTATGAAACCGGACATCGCCGGCAATCAGATATCCGCGCCCCCTGCCGGCTTCGAGTGGAATTAAATCATTGGCGCCAATTCTCTCGAATTCCTTGCGTAACTTGAATACCCACACACGAATTTCATCGCCAATGAGTTCAACCGCCCTTTTTCTTAATGCTGTGATAAATATATCCCATTCGGGAACTTGCGCTTTATTATTTTCAATATTTGAGGAGAGCCGGTATTGGTGCGACAGGGGGATGCTGCGCCAATCAAGATATCCCTCAAGCGCTGCTTTATGTTTTTTATATATCAAATAGCAAAACAGAATTTGAAGTTTCCAGTCGAGATTCAATTTTTCCAATGCTGCGCCGTCTTTTAACAATTCCAGATCGATATCATTTTGTTCAAAAAATGCTTTCAGGAAAACCTGTTCCTGAAGTTTTGAATTGAAAGCGGGCGGGTCGCTATTGGTATACACGTTAATTTCAAAATGAGATTCATGGGAGTTCGGAATTTCGGGATCCCTGCCGCAGATGAAACTGCGCAGCGCCCTGTCATAAATTGCATTTCTAATCGCACAATATTTTTCCTGTTGAATAACAGGACCCGTACCGGCAATCGTATTTCCATGATGTGAAAGATAGCTGAGTTTGGAT
Source organism: Candidatus Zhuqueibacterota bacterium (assembly GCA_016927835.1). GTDB lineage: Bacteria > Zhuqueibacterota > Zhuqueibacteria > Thermofontimicrobiales > Sulfurfontimicrobiaceae > Sulfurfontimicrobium. The sequence goes on from JAFGMA010000328.1 coordinate 2,522, forward strand.
CCTTTCAAAATCTCCCGGATTAAGCCCTCCAGTTTTTCATCGGCTCGTACTTCTTCTTCAAGGGTTTTGATATTGTTGCTTTCAAGCAACAAACGGTCGATCGCCCTGTCAACATCTTTTTTACTGACCATTGTCTTTGATTCATCCATCGCATTTTCGGAGATGATGTGCCCGAGATGCTGTGCAAGCTGCGGATGTCCCTGGGTTTGGCAATACAGATGCTGGATTGCCAGTTCCTCAAATTGGATGCCGCAAAGGTGGCTTCCTGATTCGAGCAGTTGAAGGGTTTCATCTTCCGTAAAATCGGTCACATACAATTTCCGCGCGATATTAAAGGGGGATGTGGGACCGATAGTGAGCGATTCCAGTTCAATGGAGCCGGCGATAATGACAATATATTTATTCAGTTCCGGATACTCACTCCGCTCGTGATACACTTTGCGCCAGGTGTGTAAGAACGCCGAAGCCGTTGCGGATTTTTTCATTTCATCGAAGCACAGTACAATTTTAACATCCTCTTTGGGTCGGAATGCACGGAGAAAATTGTAAAACTCCAATTTGGGACCGAAATCGTGTAGTTGAATCGCTTTGTTTTTTGAAGGGATTGCCGGTATTTTTTCGGATATTCTGCCGATTATCCATTCATAAAAAGAATTTTCGTTTTCAGGACAAACCTCTAAATCGACGTAAACGTAACGATAGCCGTCTAATTTGTTCATGAGCAGGCGTAAAAGCGTAGTTTTGCCGATTTGCCGTGGTCCGAGGATCGTCCAATAATCGCCCCTGAATATGCCTTCCAGGATATAGTCGGTTGATTTAGTCCTGGGCACGCAAACAGATTCATCCTTCACCGGATCTAGCGGGCCGGTGAATTTAAAGGGATTGTTTTGCATCATCTAAAATCTCCTTGATAAGCTCCGGAATATCCTCTCTCCTCTTCAGTATTTCCGGAAAAATGGGCAGCGCGAAACGGTATTTGCCCCCTTTCTCCCCACTAAAAATATATCGAAGATCCAGATTTGCCAGTTGCCGGGTTAATTTACCCATCGGAATGTTAATGCCGTTATTTTTAAGCACCTGCATAATCTGGGGTTTCGAAAACGTATCCTGATCGGGATAATGATGCAGTAGCAATAATACCATCACTCTTTGCACCGGATCAACATCTTCTGTGAAGAACAGGTAAAAATTGTTAATCACGTATTTTTCATATTCGTCCGAATGGCATAAATTTTCAATATCTTCCCGGAATATTGTACGGCGCTTGCTTTCAGTTTCATGTTCTTCAATTTTTTCAATGAGCCGCTTGCAAAAGAATTGGATTAAATTCGGGTGACACGATGTATATTTCAGGATCAGATCTTTATCCGTTTCATTGTCGAAATTGACGCCGATGCTATGCATCGGTTCGGAAATGAGCGATAACGCCTCTTCCCGCTTCAACTGGCGCAGAGGAATGAGTTCACACAGGTTATATAGCGGCGACTCAAGTTGCTGTTCGGCATGGTACAATTCGGAAAAACCGGAGAGAATCACCTGACAATATCCCTCCTGTGAGAGTATCCGAAACGTTTTCAAGAGGTTGTAATCATTTGCTATGTCATGTTTAAGAAGCGAATCGATTTCATCAAGAAAGAAGATCGGGATTCTGCCGGTTTTTTCTTTGACCTGTTTTACCATCAGCGGAAGATCGGATAATGTGCTTGGGGAGTCAAAATCAATTTTCGCCTTTTCCTGAATTTTATCATGAAATATTTTTAAAAAGCTGTCGTAAGTTTGCTCCAGGGGAATTTCCAGATCCATATAGATGGGGATCGTATTTGTCGGCAGATGGCTGCTGATTTTGAAAGCCAGGCTTGTTTTACCGATTCTCCTTGCGCCCACGATGGCGAAATTGCGATCTTTTGCCGCCAGCACTTTGGCAATCTCCGCATGTCTCCCGTAAAAGCTGGCACTGACCGGACCTTCGGTCTGGTACGGCGAAATGCTGGAAGGTTTCACCTGCCGGATTAAAATGTCGTGTTGAAATTCCAGCGACGGGTGTGGTGACAGCGCAAGCTTTTTTATTTCTTTTTCTTCGAGCAACACGATATTGAGAAAGCGTTTTCGTACCAATTTCATCAAGATTTCCGATCGGTTGAAACATAAAATGAGCGATGGCATCGCCGGTTTTTCCTGACGTAAAATGTCATCCTGAATTTCCTGAATATCAAATTCAGTTGGCTCGGCTCTTGTCTGGAAAAACAACAACACATTTTCGAATCCGCTGATATTCAATCGGGAAATATTAATATTATAACAATTGCCCCTGGTTTCAGGTTTCCTTTCGATTTTGAAATTCAGGATATTGCAAATCACCTGTATCAGTGTATGGATTTGGGTTCTGTCGATCACCCGCTGCGCCAGGCTTTCGACAATTTCCGACCATAACCTGGCGAGCAAGATCGTCGCTTTGATGATTTCGTTTTCGATCGGCAATTTTTCAGGCGGCAGCATTTGCAGGATTCGTCCCAATCCGGTCAAAGATGCTGTTTCCACGATTGAATGCCAGTTATCGAGCAGTGTTTTCAGAAACGGGTGTTCTTTTTGAACCCAGCGCCCGTATAGCGGGATCAGGTACGGATAATCATCAAAACGAATACCGTCGATGGGTCTGATATAGCTGTTTTCCACCAACCGACCCAGTATTTTATATAACTTGTCCTTCGGGAAAATGGCGTACAGAAGCGCGGTCTCTTCCAAAAAATAATAGGAACCTCTTCGTTTGGTGATGCTTTCATCAGCAAGAGCCGCTGCGACCAATTGGCTATCAAATTGCATATTTTTCCAAAAATAGCTGAAATCATCTCTTCGGTCGTCCAGCGCCAGGCGTTCGGCTTCATGTACATCTTCGGGTGTGCCGCTGTTTCTTTCTTCGCTGTTGAGATACTGAATCAAATAATAACATAGCAATTGCTGGCAGTACAAATTGCCGCCGCTGATCTTCACGATTTCCTGAATCGCCTCGGGTGAATATTCCACAGAGCCTTTTACCGGATCGATGATAAACGTTTTGACGGCGTAGCGTTCATCGACGAATTTACCCAGATCGATCCGCTTTGCGAAGTCCATATATTTGCCCACATGTTTCTGGGTAGCGATATCATAAATATCCACTCGCCCGGCTAAAATCAGCCTGAAGTTCATTCGTTTTGAAAGAATGTGCTCCTGGAAAAACCTGAAAATCAGGCGCGCCATCTGATCGTCGATTTTGCGCATCAGTTCTTCAAAATCATCGAAAATCAGAATGACTTTGGTTTGTTCTGCTATCAATGCGGTTATTTTTTCCAGGAAGTCTTCCATCTCGGACGATGAAAGCGCAGGACGGAGTGCATGATCGGGTTTTATGCTTTTATATCCCGCTCCTAAGAGCGCCTCCTGAATCTCTTCATAGACAAAAAGCAAAAATGCGCCAATATCCGCCGGCTTAAATTTTCCAGAATAAAGGTAAACCGGCAAATAGCCGCTGCCCAGTATCGCCGGATCTTTAACGATTTTTTCCAACGTGCTGGTTTTGCCGGATCCCCGGTACCCGTGAATAACGATGAAGTCATTGGAAGCGGTAGATTGCAGTTCCTTTTTGAGCCATTCAATTAAATCTGCACGGTAAAACTGCCGTCCTGAATCAATGATATAAGGACTATACGGATTGATAATTTCTTTGAATCCCTCTTTTGAAGCAGGGTTCTTGTTTTCAGAGAAATTAGCATTCATTTTCTCTCCCGCGTTTCTGGTTTCAAATTTCAGGCACCCAAAATTTTCCTATTTTTTTCCCCAAGCCGACTATTGAGAACTGGTGCTCCGCATAAAATTGCTTGAGTTGTTCAATGGCACCATATTTCTCATTAATGGCATTCGTGACATCAGGCTGGCATCTGCCAAAGAGATAATCGTAAAGAATTTGACGATAGGTGTCCCGGGTTAGTGCCAGCACGCCCGGGGCAGCCAGGTAATAAACTTGTGTATTGCGATCACAAATGAATGGCGGCAGTGCACCGAGGCCCGCCAATTTGGTGGACATGATGAAAATATTCGCCTGTGGCAGCGCCTTCCCGTAAAAAATCCGAACCAGATCTGCGTGAGCTGGTTCCCTGCCAGTCTCTTTGTAAAATTGTATTGCCAATGTTGATAATGCCATGCCGCAATTTTCCGGCGCAGCCAATCCGTAAAATAATTGATGACGCGTGTGTTTGGCGGTCCGATGTCTTGCCGCCTCTATCCATTTCAGGCAGTCGCTAAATCCGCTTTCTTCCAGTAGTTGCAAATCACCGTAAACATTCACCTGAATCTGGTTTTCATCATAGAAATCCAGCCAGGCGTTGCTGCCGAACAATGCTTTGAATCCCTGCTGCAAGGTGATCTGGCGGAACTGCTCGTTTCGCCGAAGGACATGGGTACTGACGAGCGGTACAAGGAGCGTTTCAAGCCCGTGGTCAAAAAATACTCGCAGATTATTCAGAAACATTTCTGTTGTCAAGCGTGCGTATTCGAAATAAAATTCGTCATCGGGGGGGCTCAGGTTGCTGAGGATCCGTGTCATCTTGCGGGTTCCGTCGGGCACAAAAATCACGACCCCGGGCTTGTTCCGCTGCGTTATAATCCTGACAACCTCGGCGGAGGAAAGCTCTAAAAAGATTTTTTTATCCATAGCCAGATCAACCTGGAATTTTAGTGGTATCTGATTATGCAAATTGCAGTCTGCCAGGTATCGAAAATGCTCATTGTTACTTGCCTGGCAAACCTGTTAATACAAACTTCTCTATTCTATTCATAAAGCTAGAATACGGCAGTAAAATTCAGGAGATCAATAAATTCATTTCAACCGGAATGATATATGAACTCGACTTAATGGATTAAATATAGCAAAATTTATATTAACAGCAAGCAGAATCTCAGGAGAAGGAAACCTGGCGCCGGCGCGTGAACAGGGATTGTGCCCGGAAATGATATGTGCTTATCGAATGCAGAGCTTTCAGATACGCTGCTTTTGAATTATTCGCATTAAATGGCTTGAAAACAATTTAAAAGCATATAACCAGCCATGCAAGCGGATTAACCGTTATTTGCGTTAATTAACCGTTCCGTCGCATTGCAATCACTCGCGCATTCTGATTATCGTGCCGGAAAAAGTGTTGACAAACTTTACAAAATTGGTTATATTAATTCGTTCTGAAAATTAAGGTCACGCGCATTTCAATCTAATTCTGGAAGTGGACTCTGTGGAGCTTGCATCATCTCGTAATGTAAACTCATCAGCACCTCGCCTGTTTTTAATTATCCCCAGGATACAACCGCGGACGTTGCGCATCGCAGGGCATCCCTTATTGGAATATGCTGCGGAATACGTGTATGTTGCTGAAGACTATTTTCAACGATGAGGGATAGCGGAGCTTCCATGCCGATCAGACTGCGGGATGAAAGCGAAGATAACGGTGACGCTTCAATCAACCAGTAAATTATTAACAGCAATTCAGGAACGTGATGTCGAATAAAAAAATAAAACGATTAACCGAAACAGTCAAATGTGCGGGCTGAGCGTCGAAGCTGAGCCTGACGGTGTTAGGTGATCTACTGCAACGACTTCCCAAATCCCGGGACAAGAATCTGCTCGTGGGCTACAATACGGCTGATGACGCCGGGGTTTATAAATTGAGCGATGAACTTGCATTAATTCAGACTGTCGATTTTTTCACCCCGATAGTGGATAATCCGTATATTTACGGACAGATATCGGCGGCAAACAGCCTGAGCGATGTCTACGCAATGGGCGGACGTCCCGTGACTGCTCTGAATATCGTCGGCTTTCATGAAAAGTATTTTTCACTTGATATTCTGGCGGAAATCCTTACCGGCGGATTTTACAAGGTTGCTGAAGCCGGCGCGGTAATTGTAGGCGGGCATACAATCATGGACGAGGAATTGAAATACGGACTATCCGTAACAGGTATCATCCATCCCGATAAAATTGTAACCAATGCCGGGGCGAAACCTGGTGACAAACTGATTTTAACCAAACCGCTGGGAACCGGCATCATATCCACCGCGCTGAAAGCTGGAAAACAACTCGGTGAGGTAGCGGATCATGCCAACCTGGTGATGACCACTCTGAATAAAACCGCTGCCGAGGTGATGCAGGAAATCGGTGTTAACGCCTGTACCGATATTTCCGGCTTCGGATTGCTGGGTCACGCCTATGAGATGGCTGCCGCCAGCAATGCCGGATTCACACTCTGGTTTTCAGAGATACCTCATTTCCCGGAAGCACTCGCGTTAATCAGCGAAAACTATGTGCCCGGCGGTACCAATAATAACCGCTACTACCTCGAAGATAAAATTTTGATGAGTGATTCGATTGGTTGGGAACAGTCAACAATCCTGTACGACGCGCAGACATCAGGGGGATTGCTGATCGCTGTGGAGGAGAACAAAACTGACCGACTGGTGAAGAAACTCAAGCGTAGAGGAGTGGAAACGGTGGCAGTGATTGGTGAGGTGGTGGAGGAGCATCGGAAGCAGATTGAGGTGATGAGTTGAATTTTTTCGGAGTGAATCCGATAAACAGTATTCGTGGATCTCCGGTGAATTCGAAGACGATTATTTTGTGATTCCTTTTAAACCTGCCCAAATAATGAAAACTCTCTTCCGCTGCAATTCAGATCAGTCAAAGAATAAAGCACCCGGAGATCGAGTAAACAAGTTCACCGGGTGTTTGGATCGTGTTACATTTGCTGCGGTTGAATGGAGAAGCCCAAACGTCTGCTATTTCGACTAACATGAGAAATCTTTAATTTCTATATTTTCAAATTTAAATATAATTTGTGCCGGTGTTCAAAATAGCGTATTTCAGGCACTACTTCAGTAGCTCGCTTTTTTCAACCAGCTTCAGAAATTCATGTCGATAGCCCTGCTTATCTTCTCCAAGCGCATTTTTTGCCAGTCGGGCAACCTCCTCAAAAGTTAAATCACCCTTGAATTCCGAGTCCCTGAGAAGCATCCCAAAGCCGGCAACTGCAGAGGAAAATCTAAAATTATCAGATGTTTTGTTTGGTTTAATCAGATTATCCGCCAATCCTTGTTCGATGAGTTTACTCGTCGATTCATCCGGCTGCTTATATCGCAATTTGATCGTCAGCAATTCATCGGAGCTGGCTGCTTCATCACTAATTTTCGACTGCTGATATTTCAAATCATCCACTTTGGGCAGATCGACTTTCACGCCAACCGGGATAAGTTCATAGAGCGCGGTCACCGAATGCCCGGCGCCCAATTCGCCGGCATCTTTTTTATCATCATGAAAATCCTCTGCCTGCAGTTTGCGATTTTCATAGCCGATGAGCCGGTAAGCCTGGATTTTCGCCGGATTGAATTCAATTTGAATTTTGACATCTTTGGCGATCGTGAACAGCGTTCCGCCCATTTCACTGACCAGTACCTTCTTCGCCTCGAGTATGTTATCGATATAGGCATAATTTCCGTTGCCTTTATCCGCCAATTTTTCCATTCTGGAATCTTTATAGTTGCCCATACCGAATCCAAGCACCGTCAGGAAAATACCGGCTTCACGTTTATCCTCGATGAGCCGCACCAACTCGGCATCGCTGGACACACCGATATTGAAATCACCATCTGTTGCCAGAATGACGCGATTGTTCCCGTTTTTGACGAAATTCTCTTTGGCTTTATTATATGCCAGCAAAATTCCCGCACCGCCGGCAGTGGAGCCACCTGCCTGTAAGCGATCGATTGCGTCTAAAATCTTTTGCTTCTCATCGCCCGGTGTTGGTTCCAGCACACAGCCTGCTGCGCCGGCATACACCACAATTGAAACCCGGTCTAGGTTCCTCAGTTGATTGACGAGGAGTTTAAAAGAAGATTTCAACAGTGGTAATTTATTGGGATAATCCATAGAGCCCGAGACATCGAGCAGGAAAACCAGGTTGCTGGGCGGTAATTTTTCCAGATCCATTTTTTTTCCCTGAAGTCCGATATGCAGCAAATGATGTGTTTTCTGCCAGGGACATTCGGATAATTCCGTGGTTATCGAAAACGGATGCTTGCCTTCAGGCTGCGGGTAATCATACGTGAAATAGTTGATTAATTCCTCAATTCTGACAGCATCTTTCGGCGGCAGCCGATTGTCATTGATGAAACGCCGGACATTCGCATAAGAAGCGGCATCGACATCGATCGAAAACGTTGACAGCGGATTTGTCCGTGTCATCAGAAACTCATTCTCATTGATTAAATCGTAATTTTCAGTATTAAAATCCGGTGGTGGCATTTCCCGCAGCGCATGCGATTGTGCACTCAAATTGCCCAGACCGCTGCCCATCACCATTCTGGATTTTGCCGCCTTTGGAGATGCAGGAACCTTACCCACAGCGTCTATCGTTACACCTTCGAACTCTTTGATTTCCAATATATCCGATTTAGCGAAATTGTCAATCTCCTCGATTTCGAGGTCTTGCATTTCAATTTTCGGCCCAGATACGGGAGCTTTTTCCGCGGGCTTTGCCGGTTCTTCAACGGCTTTTTTCTTCGGCTCAGATTTGTCGGTTACCAGTGTTTCTTTGCGTTTGCTGCATGTGATAGCCACGATCGCCAATAAGATTACGATAGCCAGGCTTATGAATCCATTCAATTTTTTGATGCTCATATAAAGTCTCCTTTTCAAAATTTATAGCAAGTAATCATTTCACATTCGAAAAAAGCGTTTGTGCGAGAAAACCGGCAATCGGCGGAAAGAAAAAGGTGCAGGCAAACCGAATCAACGTCAGTCTCCATCCCAGGATGCCAATTTCCATCGGCAGCCGACTGATTGCCCACAGCGACCACCCCGTGAGGAAAGCCACCATAGTACCAATTCCTGCGCCAGCCTGCAATAAGCCTGCCGCAATCGGTAAACTCACGTAGGGACCACCGGGGGCAATTGCGCCGGCAAGCGTGCCGATGAATAATCCGCGACTGCCCGATTCTTCTCCGACCCATTTTGCGACGGCTGCGTGAGGCAGTAAAACCTGGATCATTCCGGCGATGATGAATGCAAAAACCAGCATGGGAATAATGCTGATAGTCATCTGCCAGGCTGATCGCAGCCCGCTGATATGCTGATTTTGTCCGTTGAAATAGCCGATGAGAATCAGTGTGATCGCAAGGACTGCCATGACGATGGTTGGGATTAACATGTTCGAATTCCTCCGTTTGTTTGCCATTTCTCGCTCCGATTCTATTTTCGGTGAATGAGTAAAAACATGGGCACACACTCGATCACATCCGCTTTTTCGAATTGTTTATTATTTGGTCCGAGACATCGATGTTCTCTTTGGTTATACCATCCAAAACAAAAATTATTCCCGGCTTTACAGTCGCTGCTGCGGATTGATTCGGGTTGTACCCGGTGAAATTTTCTGGTAGTTGTTTAAATTCAAAGAGCTTAGATTGGTTAAACGATTGCTGAGAACAACTCATGTTATCGACTTTTTTGATGGTCCCCTTCGGGGCTTTTGAAATAAATGCGTATGGTTGAACTCTTCATAAAATTACCGTCTGGATCACCATTGTGCGCATGCATCGATGGTATTTTTCTCAACCGAAACGAAAATTTGAGTTAACGATCGGTTAATATACTGCAAATGCATTTAATAATCAATACCCGAATTTGAAAATTGTATGCTATATGTAATTTCAACATTTCCTCCGGAGTGCATCGACTATGCAGATGCACCGAATTGACTCAATCTATTAATTCCAATGCAAATGTGGGAACCGGCATCGCAAGAAAAAAAACTTGACAATTAAAAATTTGATTGCTAATTTCAATTAAATCCTGATATAAAATTTGTCAGCGAGGCATACGATGGATATTCCCTCCTTCAAAGCGAAGCATTTTTCAATGAATCGCTTGCTTTTCATCGCCTGCATAATCCTGTTCAGTTCAAAAAGCGCGGGTAAACCGCCATCCGCAATTGACTCACCCTTCATTACAGTCGATAATATTCGATTCAGGCAGGGTAACCAAGATTTTTTTTATGCGGGAACAAACACTTATTATTTAATGGCCTATGCGGCAGATAAAGATTTGAGAAAATTTGTGGATGAAATATTGATAGAAACCACAAATATGGGATTGAAAGTCATCAGAACCTGGGCTTTTAACGATGGAGAAAATCAATGGAATGCCCTGCAAACTGCTCCGGGAATCTATCAAGAATATGTTTTTCAAGGACTGGATTACGTATTGCACAAGGCGGACTCCCTGGGGCTTTATGTTATCCTGCCGCTCGTAAATAATTGGGACGATTATGGGGGCATGAATCAATACGTGAAATGGAGTCCCACCGCAAATTCCCACAACGCGTTTTATACCGATGTATCAACCAGACAATGGTACAAGGATCATGCATCAGCGGTCTTAAATCGAGTGAACCATTTCAACGGAAAAGTCTATAAAGATGATCCGACGATTTTCGCCTGGGAATTAGCGAATGAAGCAAGAGCTGAAGGCGATCAATCCGGTAAAATTCTGAATGAATGGATCGCCGAGATGAGTGCTTACATTAAATCGATTGATGAGAATCATCTGGTCACCACTGGCATCGAAGGATTTTATAGTGAATCCGGTGGTTCGAACTGGATGCGAAACGGCTGGACCGGAACTGATTTCATCCAGAACCACAAAATTGCGGCTATCGATTTCGCCACGGTGCACGTCTGGTCCGAACATTGGAATCTGGATTATGCGCAATCAATGAACTGGATCAAAGAAAATATTAACGATGCCCACGCTCTGATTGGAAAGCCTGTGATTGTGGAAGAATTTGGTAAAAAACGCGATGCCGGCGGGACAACGACCACGCGCGATAAATTCTTTCAAGGAGTTTACGATCTGGTTTATGACTCTCGGGCAGGTGGTTCGAATTTTTGGATTTTGTACCACGATAGCTATCCCGATTACGATGAATTCGGCGTCTACTTTCCGGGCGATTCTTCAACGGTTCGAATAATTGCGGCTGAGGCTGAAAAGATCAATGCGTTAACACCCACCTCATCAAAAACGCACCATCAAAAAAAAAGCCCGGGGATGAACATTGAGAATTATCCGAATCCATTTAATGCCCAAACGGTGATCCGATATAAAATACCAGCAGCAAACGCGCGCGTTTCGCTCCGGATTTATAACCTGCTAGGGGAAACCGTGAGGACATTGATCGATGAAACCCGGACGGGAGGCATGCTTGAAATTGTCTGGGATGGGAAAGATGATGCAGGTAATCTGCTGACAAGCGGCGTTTATATTTCAAAACTCGGTATAAGCAACTTTTTCGCATGCAATAAATTAATTTTGCTTCGATAGCGCATATTAAAAAAATACATGCTTAAGCTATCCTGCCGATTGGTACAAGCAAAAAATATTGCCGCACCGGATGAAAACCGATCCGATAGATGCCAGGAAGTACCTCACGTACCCCAATACAACCCGCCAAACCAGCGCGTGGCATTGTAAGCCAGGATTACGCGCCATTCGGGAACGCCTTCCAGCTTCATCAATTCGCGGAAAATGTCATCAGCCTCTTTCCGTTCGAAAATGTGGTCTGGCTCCACGGATTCCGACGGAACCTGTCCCTCATATTCATACATGAAATCATGCACCAGGGGTGCAACCAGCGACAATTCAAAGGGTGCAATCAGCCACCATACAACCCGTGGAATGGACGCCAGGTCGAATCGAAAGCCTTCGGGAATATCAAAATCATAACCGCTCACCTGTACAGAATATCGTTCCACCAATTCCCACTCATCTTCTTCGGTGATATAGGTGACTTTCACCGGCGGAAATGGCGATTTTTCGATAGTGAGCCGGGCATTTTTAAGGGAATAGATATTCATAGGTATCCGCCTCTTCATGATTTGACTGTTTCGAATTTCAAAGGTTTTTTTTACCATTTAAAAAATTGAAGCAAAACGAATCAATTTGAAAAAACAGCCGGAATACACAAATTTGCTCTGGTGAAATGCGCAGAGCGCATCAGCAACACCTCGAATATAACTCCAATATAGCGCTTCCCGGCGCATTTATCAAGTTCTTTTTTCACACCGCATTGAAGATATTCAGTTTGGGATTGAAATCCGAGCTTTAAAAAGTGCTTCAGCTATGCGATACTTTTTTTCAAAAATCGCTTGATTTTAATATCATCAGGTTTTATATTGGGCGAATTGTAAAAATCAGGCACTGACGGCTAGAATGGCTGGTTGGAGCATTATCGTGTTTCAGAACTGAAAACCTTGAAACGAGTTCGATCAAGAAACTGATATTTATGAAATTCATTGATATTATTTTTATTTCACTTGCACTGGCAATGGATGCATTTGCGGTTGCGGTGGCAGCGGGTGCCTGTTTGACTGAAATCACGTTCAGGCATAAGTTCAGATTAGCTTTTCATTTCGGATTGTTTCAATTCATGATGCCGATACTGGGATGGTTTGCGGGTTCAGAGATCGTAAACTATGTTGCAGATTATGATCACTGGATTGCCCTGATTATCCTGGCGATTATCGGCTTGAAAATGATCTATGAAGCCTTTAAACCGGATTCGGAGGAGATTACAAGGGATATTACGCGGGGATTAACGCTGGTCAGCCTGTCGACAGCCACGAGTATCGATGCGTTGGCAGTTGGTTTCAGCATCGGCATCATTAAAAACGATATCCTGGTGCCCAGCATTATAATCGGAATTGTCGCCGCTGCGATGACCCTGCTGGGCTTGAAATCAGGTGCATTCCTTTCGGCTCGTTTCGGAAGAAAGATTACATTTGTTGGCGGGATTATTTTGATCCTTATCGGCATTCATATCGTTCTCGATCATCTGGCGCTTTTGTGAGCGGAATCAACAGATTATAGCGAGAAACGAGTTGAAAGCCTGTACATATTGGATATCAGCCGGCATCACCTGTAAACCAAAATGGTTTATGCGGGTTTAATACCGGATTCGGTCCATTGAATAATTCCTGAAAAAGAGTTAGACGCAGCGCAAATTGAAAATATCATAGAGAGCTATTTCGGATATGCATCATTCACATTCTCACGATCATCCGGACATTGAACAGGGAATAAGGGTCCGGCTGTTTTTAACAATGAGTCTGAATTTCATTATTACAATTGCCGAGATTATTGGCGGTTTGCTTTCGGGCAGCCTGGCGCTGATTTCGGATGCACTGCACAATTTCAGTGATGGCATTGCGGTGATTATCAGTTTCATTGCATTGAATCTGCGATCGCGCCGGCATTCGTCACGGCACACATTTGGTTTGAAACGCGCAGAAATATTAGCTGCCGTTATCAACTCGGTCGTGCTTTTGGGATTATCGCTGTATTTGTTTTACGAATCTGTTCTGCGGTTGATCCAGCCGGTGGAAATTCAGGGAAAGTTGATGCTCATCGTGGCGAGTATCGGACTGGTTGCCAATGTGCTGGGAACCTGGCTCTTGAAGCGCGATTCACATCACAGCATCAATATTAAATCTGCGTATTTGCATTTGCTGGCGGATGCTGTTTCGTCGGTCGCGGTCATCATCGGCGGAGCGGCAATTTATTTTTGGGAAATTTACTGGATCGATCCTTCGTTGACGATTCTGATCGGCGTTTACATCCTCAGAGAAAGCTATCATATTCTATCCGACGCGATCCATATTCTGATGGAAGGCGCTCCTGAGGATATTTCGCTGGTTTCGATTCAAGAGGCAATCGAAAGTCTGCCCGGCATTCAGAACGTGCACCATTTGCATTTATGGACGGTGGGCGAGAGAGATATTCACCTGCAAGCGCATGTCAATGTCGATGATATGCTTGTGAGTCAGAGCGACTCATTGCGGGTAAAAATAGAACAACTCCTCTCAACAAGATTCGGTATCAGGCACGTAACATTGCAAATCGAGTGCAAGCCGTGTGATGATGTCGGATTGATTCATAATTCAATCGACCACGATGAATCTGATCACCCTTAAAATGCTCAAATCATTTGAGTTAATCGATCCAATTCCGAATATCGCCACCATCAGGAATTTGCAAACCAGCCCCCGATTTATCGTTTCGAGCACCGCAGGAATTTAAATGAGTTTTAATATCAATTTATGGATAGATTTTTCACTCAGCAGCTTACCGTTCAAAATCGAGTCTGCGCTGTGGGGCAGCATTATGCCCGGAGAGCTAAATTTTCAGCGAGAATAACGGGCAGGATTTAGCGAACATAAACCATTTTCCGAACCAGGTTCAACTTGCCTGAAGTGGTTTTCAGGAGATAAAAATACACCCCGCTGCTAACCGGAATCCCACTCTTATTTCCCCCATTCCAGAAGATGCTGTGAAATCCGCTGCCGCGCGTTTCATCATCGAGCAACCGGATAATCTCCTCACCGAGAATGTTGTATATAATTAACTGCACCCGCTCCTGCCGCGGCAGGTAAAACCGGATCACCGTCTGATCGTTAAACGGATTGGGGAAATTTTGCGCCAGTTGGTAATCATCAGGCATGGCAGTCGCCCCGAGATCATTCGCCTTCAGGAAATCGGATGAACCGATAATCAGTCTGAGTGGTTTGGAGGCAGTAGTTGCGCCTGAAGAATAGTGATATGTCCAATCCGTTCGAAGATCCTTGATTACATTCATCTGGCGGTCAATCAAAGCGATCTCGAATTCAGCGGGAATCGAATCGATTTCAGTGAATCTCAAACAGACATCGGATGCGTTGATATTGGTGATTGCCTCGAAATCCCAATAGTGCCCTTCTTTTGCCGCGCTTCTAAAATCGGTCGTGTAATTTTCCGCATAATTTTGCCAATCCGGATGCGGGAATCGAACTTGTACAAAATCTCCGATCACCGGTGGTTCAAACAAATCATACGCGTCCCACTGGTTTTCGGCGTCTTCGCGAATGCCAATGTAATTGCACTGGTCCGAAGCCGCCTGGCAGTGTGCGGTGATTTGCATGCCCCATAAAACTGCGGAGTTGGGACGGGGCAAGCTCGTGAATTCGCCGCTTTGCGGTTCGGTCGCCGGTCGGGGATCGATGATCAGGTTGGTGGAGGACATCGCCTTCACCATATACCCCTGCCAGGGTTCGAGTTCCGAGAAGTCGGTTCGGATTTGCCATTTGCCATCGTAAGCGATAATATTGAGCGCCTCATCCCCGTTGGCGAGGCTGAGAGCGGACAGGGGAACCGAAAAATTGTACGGATTGGCAACCATCGTCCACGAAGCGCTATCCACCGGAATAGTATACGGTGTGGCAGTACTAACCGTTTGACCGGGACCGCTATCGATTTCAGGGCTGCCTTCTTTCAGGATGAGCCAGAATGATCGTCCGGGCTCGAAATCGCCGGTGAATCCGAACTCGGTGAACAGACTCCTGCGATAGGAAAACAGACGCCATTTTTTTCTGTCGTAAAACCCGAGGTCATCCTGAAGCACGTCTGCGGGAGCCGGATGATTCAATTTCAATGGCACGGAGATCATTCGATACGCGTTCTGAGCCTCACCTGTTGGCTGCGGCTTGGATTTGATAATTCCATTTCCGCCCATCTGAACCGATATGCTGTAGAAACCATTTTCCGGGAGCTGTGCTGAATTTCCCAGATGATCTTCGGCAATGATCGCGTATTCCACGCCGCGCGCTGTCACCTCGTCGCCGGGAATAATCGCGCTTTCTGAAATAATTTTCACGGTGCTGGTTTCGCTCCAGCCACCTTGCTTATAGAGCAGGGACTTGCTCGCGACGCCCGACAGGCTGTCTTTAATGGTCACTGCGATTTGAATTTGCGTACCCGCTGTGACGGACGCAATCGGTGTATGCGTCATCGCCGGCGGGCTCGAATCCAGGGTAAAGCTGAATGTATCAGAAGGAGCACCGAATAGCAATCCATCATGAGCCCTGACGCGCCACCAGTAACGACCATCTGACAGCGATGCCTGAAAGCTATATTTGACGGCTGCGACATCGGGCTGCGAAGCCGGAATCGCGCTGAATCCGTCGGGTGCCTCACGCGAATCTATGCGGTATTTCGGCGGTTCGAACTCAGGGCGGCTGCTCATTTCGATGCTGAAATGGAGCGCATCATGATCGGCATCCTCGGGAACCGTCCATTTGAATTCCGGTGCGCGGGCAGTGATGAATGATCCGTCCGCAGGCGTTTGCAATCGGGGCGCATCTGGCGGCTTGTTCGGTCGGGCGACTAAAATGGATGTTTCGGGATTGCCGGTGAGGGCTTCAACGTTGCCGGCACTATCGCGTGCTGCTACTTCGAAGTAGTATCGAGTATTCATGGCGCCGGTTAGTTGCAGTGAATCTCCGTAAAAATCCACCCGCTGCGCCGACCAGTCACTGGTATCGGTCTTTGAGTAAATATCGTAATGTCCGGTCAATCCCGCACCGCCGGAATCCGCCGCGGTATGCTCCCATTGGACAGTGAATGTTCGTCCCTGACTGAAGGCAGGTGTCGAGGCGGTGGCACCTGTGGGCGGAATGTTGTCATATTTAAAAATAAACACCGTCGACCAATTCACAGCCACATTTCCGGCGCGATCTCGCGTACGAATGCGCAAATAATAGGTTCCGCATGCCACTGCATCCGGCTTGAATCGGGTCTGTGCGATGAACGTCGAAGATTCGCCTTTCGGATTTCTGCCCCAAAAAAGCAGGTACCCGGCTATACCGCTGCTGACATCTGAAGCGCCTTCCCATTCGAATTCGGGGCTGTTATGAGAATTCTGCCAGCGATTCGAAGTTGTTCCCTGAGTTTCTGTGCAACTGGTTGGATTTTTGGGAAAGACAATATCTACCGTGAATTTGCGAATTTCGGAAATCAAGCCATACGCGATTCCGTCAAAAGCAGTCACCCGCCAATAATACGATGTCGGAACCAGCGCGGTCAGCGTGATGAACTGAATTTCGCCGGAGCCTGGCATCACCGGTGGCTCAGGGCTGAAACCGCGCACCCCCTGAAATGATTCAAAGGTAAGGACATCCGCTAAGAAGGTGCTGTCGGTGCTGATTTCAAGCCGGAAATGGAGTTGATCATTGTTCGCATCATCAGGGATTCTCCAGGAGAGCACGGGGTGTGATGTATTCACAAAACTGTCAGCAGCCGGACTCACCAATTGCGGTCTTTCCGGCAGTACCTGGCTCATACGGGCAGTCGTATCGATCCAGGTGCTGGCTTCCGGCATATTCAAAAAGGGCTCGCGATTGCCCACGCGATCGTAAGCGGCAACTTCAAAATCATAGCTGTGTCGATGTTCGCCTGTGAATTGAATCGCGACATCGGAATGTTTGAGCGCTAGCGTTTGCCAGTCACCGCTATCCTTGCGAAAATGAATATCATAAATTCCGGATAAGCCGGAGCCTGAACCATCGGTACCAGTGTTCTGCCAGTGGATCAGGATTGTTTTCCGATTAGAGGTGTCCGGTGCGGAAACACGTGAATCCTTCGGAGGTGTCCCGTCTAGAAGGAAAGACACGGTGTCCGCCGTGACATTGCCCGCTGAATCCGTCAAGGCTGCAAAATGATTGTGAGTGCCATCTGCGAATGGCGAAAGCAGAAGCTCGAATTCAAGCGTGTGGCTTCCGGCGCTTGCATCTGGTTTCACTTTCAGCGTATCACTCGAGGTGTCATTCCAAATTTTGAGGATCCGGGGCACCTTTTCGGCATATTCAATTGTGAAATCAATTGTTGTCTTCTTATTGGGATTAAACCAATCGATCCCAAAATCCGGGGCTGTTACCATTTCAGAGCGAATTATCGGCGGATCAGGATCGAAGCGCAAATACACGCTGTCATACCGGGCGAAGTCTCGATTGCCCCTGCCGTCTTCAAGCCAGAGATATAACCATTGTCCGTAGCTTTCAGTCGCTTCGATGTTGAGTCCCGGAAGCCCGGGAGCAGAGCCCGATGTATCTGCATTGGAAGTTGGCGCCCGGGACAGCTTGTAGTAGCAGCGATAAATTCCGCTGCGATCGTACGGCTGCGACCAGGTGAGCAGGAAGCGTGCTGTGTTTTGCCAGGGGCTCGGTGATGCGCCTGACGCGTGCAGGTTATACGGCGGCGGAGGAGCTTCTGCATCCACACTATTGGTATCAACAAAAACGATGGTTTCGGCGATGCCGGTGAAAGCCTCGACATTGTTCGCACCATCGATGGCAGCGACCTCGTAGGCATAACGATAGCCATGCCGCCCGTGATCGAACAGCGCGGTTCCTTTGTATGCGGTTTGGATGTCTTCCCAAGGACCGTAGTTCACTCGCCTGCGTATGGCATATAAGCCGCTCAATCCCGAGCCGCCGGCATCAGATGCAGTATTTTCCCAGTGGACATAAAACGCCACGGTATCGCTCACCTGTACCGAGGAAGCAGTCGCACCATGCGGCGGCGTCCCATCGAATTTATGGATGAACAGCGTCGCCCATGATTGGGCTTGATTTTGGGCATAATCTACCGCGCGCACCCTTAAGAACCGCTTGCCATCGGTAACCGCGGGGAAAGTTAAAGAATTGGTTTCAAAAAATGAAGTGGATGTGCCTTCCGGATCATCGCCCCAATAAGCCAGGTAGCCCGCGATGCCGGTACCCTCGTCCGAAGCCCCATCGAGAAGGAACTGAGGCTCGTTGTTGAAATTTTGCCAGACATCGCTTTGCGCCCCGTTGCTTTCGAAGCAGAATGCCGGATTGACCGGAATCACTGTATCCACGGTGAATTTCGAGGGGGCAGTTGCTGCGCTCAGCCCGATACCATCATAGGCGAATACGCGCCACCAGTACACGCCGTCGGCTGAATTGTCGGGCAGAACAAAGCGGACTGTGCCGGTACCCGAAGCAACCGGGAGATTCGGCTCAAAACCGGCGGCAGTCACCCACGAGTCAAAAATCTGCGATTCCTGAAACAGGCTATCGCCTGTAATTTCAAATCGGAACTGCAAGCTGTCACCATTGGGATCGATAGGGCTGGTCCATTCGAACAACGGATTGGTATTTAATGCACTGTTGTGTGTGGGAGAAATGATAGTCGGTGATTGCGGGAGCATCTCATCTTCGTGTATCACCAGCAATTGATTCGCAGGAATATCGGTTAATCGCATCCGCGTACCTGATGACCAGTTGATGGCAATCGAATCGATTTGGCTGGTCTTCCCGAGCCCAAAATGTTCCGGCAGATTGTTTTGGGAAAATGCGCCGAGATTTTGCCCGTTGATCTCGCGGATCTGCATTCCGTCTGCGGTATACACGATGATTCTGGCGCCTACTCCGAACGAATTGCTTTGAATACCGCTTAACTGAATTTTGATCCAGTTCTGTTCGGTTCCGGAATTTTTGTAGAGCTTGTTTGCGCCGGTGCTGTTGACGATGTAAATATCCTGATTTCCGTCATTGTTGTAATCCAGGAAATTCGCCAACGTGCCTCCGGATTGACTCAAACCTGCTTCCGGTGCTACATTGTTAAAATTTCCATTACCAGTGTTTTGATAGAGGTAGGAATATCCATAAGGATTGCAAACGAATAAATCGAGGTCACCATCATTGTCATAATCGCCCCACGCCGATGCCAATCCGTTGTTGATCGAGCCGATCCCCGCCTGAGCTCCTGAAAATGAAAAATCGGGAGAACCGCTGTTTTGCAGCAATTGATTGGGTCCTGTTGAAACCGTAAGATAAAGGTCCAGGTCGCCGTCGTTATCATAATCAGCCGTCGAAGCTCCTGTGAATACGCCGGTTAGG
Source organism: Candidatus Zhuqueibacterota bacterium (assembly GCA_016927835.1). Classification (GTDB taxonomy): domain Bacteria; phylum Zhuqueibacterota; class Zhuqueibacteria; order Thermofontimicrobiales; family Sulfurfontimicrobiaceae; genus Sulfurfontimicrobium. The sequence goes on from JAFGMA010000328.1 coordinate 22,322, forward strand.
TCAACTCCCTTGTCATCCGCCACGTTGCGAAATGTATCATTTCCCTGGTTTTCGTAAAGTTCATTCGCTTTATTTTGATTGATGATGAAGATATCCTGCCAGCCATCATTGTTATAATCCAGGTGAATGCAGCCACGCGCCTGGCTATATGATGTTACCTTTGCGATGCTGGTTCTTTCGATGAACTCCCATGCCGGCGCGCCCAAATTTTCGAACAGCCTGTTGGAATATCGAGCATCAGCGGTTGTGAAAAACGCATCGAGGTCGCCATCATTGTCATAGTCGAAGAAAATTGCGGCAGAAATATCAGCGCTCAGGCTCAACCTTGCGCTGCCAGTCGCATTTTCGAAACTGTTATCGCCCAGGTTTCCGAACAGCTCAGGTGGGGAAAATGTGAAAATATCGATGAAACCATCGTTGTTATAATCTACCGGTGCGACGCCAGCCGCAGCCAAATTGCTGCTGCCTTCGACGTTCGCTTGTGCGGTGATATCGCTGAATTGCCAGGCGGATCGTCCCGGGTTTTGATAAAGGACATTTGCGCCCTGGTTTACGAGGTAAATATCTATGTTTGAATCTCGATTGAAATCAGCCGCGCCGAAACCAATGCCAATACCCGGATTTCCGAGACCGGTGCTATCAGTTACATTGACAAACGATTGTGAAGCTGCTGAATTTGTTACCCGGGAATTTTGGGCGAAGATCGAAGAATGCCAGAAGAGAAGCAATAAAATGCCACAGAGAAAATATTTTAGATTGTCCATCAGTTTCATACGATGCTCCCCTATTACATTGGCGGGATCGGTGGAAAGGGCAGATCAGCGGATTCAGGTTGTTCGTCGTCACCGCGCATGATCAAATAAATTGAGGCTGCAATGGCAGCGACACCAGCCGCTCCGAACCAGAAAATCCGGTTTCTAAGGAATGGCGGTTTGGACCGAATCGGAACTAATTTTACATCCAACTGCGTTTCCTGCTCATTTTTGGGTTCAAGCTGCATATCAAACGGGAAATACCCTTCTTTTTCGATCTGAATTTTCAGCAGCCCGTCTATCCTGACGTCGGTGAAGGTATGGGTGAAATACCCCCATTTGCTTGCGAGTTTGACGATTGGTTCGGTTGCGTCGTAATCGAAGACCACGCGGGCGGCTGCTACCGGTTTTCCGTTTTTTGAATTTTTGACATAACCCGATACCGTGAAAATCCACTTCTGCATTCGAATATCCAGGAATTCGGTCTCTTTTTCGATCCGGGCATAGCCGTAACGCGGAGAATATCCGTTTTTCAGAAACTGGTAGGTCATCACCTTGCCCAGGTCGTCCGGCGTAAGGGGTAAAGAAAAGCAGCCGTTTTCATCGGTGGTAGTATCCGGCAGAATGATCTCGCCGATTCGGAAAAAAAGATTTGCGTCGATGATGGGCAATCGATCATCGGCTGATTTCACACAGCCTTCAATTTTCATCGGCTGACGAGGCGTACTCGACGAGTCACGGTGCATTCTAAACGTCAATGGATCATTGATCGCCTGGATGATATATGCGCCTTTTTCAGGGAGGTAATTTTCATGTTCCAGGTAGTATTTGAAAAGCTTTCCCTCATACGCGCCCGGCAATTTTATCATAAAAAAGCCCACGTTATCGGTGAGCCTTTGGTGAAAGCGCAGCGTATCGATTTGGTAAATGATGCGCGCATTCGCGATCTCCACATCACTGGTTGCATCGATTGTGCTACCCATCAGAAGGATGTCATCTTTTTCAGCGCAGTTCGCAGCCGAAAAGATGGGAACGAAAGTTAACAAAACCACGATACAGATAGCTTTATTCAGCATCGGTTGATTCTCTGTTGACAATAAATTTGAACTCACCTCGAGACTGATTTGCATGAGGCTATTCACTGGATCCGGTTCAAATACTCGTGCTGCATGGTATCGAAGCTGGGTGATATTTGCCCGCATGCCTAAATGCGGACAATCGTTAGTGACTATATTTTCAAGAAAATATATAACATTTTTGCAATGAATGCAAGGATTTTTTAGGGGAATTTGTAATCACCAGGCAATAGTCGATTTGGCTTAACCTTTCAAAGGTTCTCACCCTTTGAAAGGTTATTTCCCTTCCCATTGGCATTTTATGCTTGCCTGTTTCCTGAATTGAGTTTGAGAACAAATTGTACTTGCTGGTAATGCTTCAGTTATCGGTTCCTTTCATGGTTTACAGCGCCTCTCGGATATCCAAACCGGGTTTGGGAACCAGCTGCTGAGGGATTGCTTTCATCTGAGAAATTATTCTTGACTTTTCAATATTCTTTTATTATTTTTACAGAAATGCAATTCTGTTGCTGTTACTAGTTGAGTCTTATTGAATTATTCTTCATTTGTGAAGCCAACGCATTTACCTTTCCTTTCAATTGATTTTATTGGACGATTTCCAGAACAAAAGTGCAGCACTCATTTAAAAGCTTTATATCCTTGATACTGTAGCGGTACGATAAAAAAGCACGCAGCCTAACATCACCCCGCGGAGGCTTGATGACAAATTCAGGCTACTATCGCTCGCCTACCATTCACCAGCAGACGGTTGTATTTGTCTCGGAGGATGATCTCTGGACGGTTTCAGTTCAGGGAGGAATTGCGCGTCGTTTGACGTCAAATCTGGGCAGCATCACAAAAGCGGCTTTGTCTCCGGACGGAATGCAATTGGCTTTCACCGGACGCGAAGAGGGACACGCGGAAGTCTACGTGATGCCTGCAAATGGCGGTTCTATCGAACGCTTGACCTATCGAGGAGCGGGATGCCATGTGATCAACTGGACACCCGATGGCAAAACGATCGTTTTTGCATCCAGTGCCGGGCAAGCTTTTAGTGATATGAGTTATATTTATGCAATTGATTCCGGTGGTGGCGTGCCGCAAAAAATCCCCACAGGTATCGCCAATTCCATTTCTTTCGGACCGGACAATGGTGTGGTCATCGGAAGGAACATGCACGAACCGGCGCATTGGAAACGCTATCGAGGCGGATTAACCGGTGATCTGTGGATCGATGCCAACGGTTCGGGAAAATTCAAACGACTTATCAAATTGAATGGTGATTTAAGCTGTCCCTTATGGATCAACCAGCGCATTTTTTTCATCTCGGATCACGACGGGATCGGCAATATCTATTCGTGCTCGCTCGAAGGCAAAGACCTGCGACAGCACACATTTCACAAAGATTACTATGCGCGTAAGGCATCCAGCGACGGACACACAATCGTTTACCAGGCAGGCGCCGAGCTCTACCAGTACGTCCCGGGAGATAACCATTCTCAAAAAATAAACATTGAATATTACAGTCCCAAAGTTCAGCGCAACCGGAAGTTCGTCGCTGCATCGCGCTATTTGCATAGTTTTTCGCTGCATCCTGCCGGACATTCGGTAGGAATCATCTGCCGGGGGCAGGCATTTTCGATGGCGAACTGGGAAAATGCGGTTCAGCATCACTATGAGCCGGGAAACGGTCGCCGCCGACTGGTGGAGTGGCTTAAAGATGGCAAACATCTGGCGATTATTTCCGATGCCGCCGGCGAAGAAACCCTGGAAATTCACCAGGCAGAATCAGTCAGCGAACCCGAGGTGCTAAGTCAATTCGATATTGGCAGACCCGAATGCCTTGTTGTGTCGCCGGTGAAGGATCAGGTTGCGCTGAATAACGATCGCCTTGAACTGATCCTCATCGATATCGCTGAAAAAAAGCTGCGGCTGCTCGACAAGAGTCAAATCGGATTAATCGGCAAACCATCCTGGTCACCAGACGGACGCTGGATCGCCTACAGCTACCGGATAAACCATCAAACATCCGTGATCAAAATTTGCAATATCGAAACCGGGGAGCACCGGCAGGTTACCATGCCCATTCGACTGGATACCTCGCCCCACTTTGAACCGGATGGCAATTATCTCTATTTCATATCGTATCGCAATTTTGATCCAATTTATGATAATATGCAATTCGAGCTGAGTTTCCCGCTGGGAATGCGCCCTTATCTCATCACGCTCCGTAAGGACGTACCATCCCCCTTTACACCTGTACCCAGACCGCCAGGGGAAAAGAGCAAAGACAAAAATAATTCCAGGTCCGATTCCGACAATGAGGATTGTGCAGCGAGCAAGAAAACCGAAAAAGATGATCCGAAACCTGGTGAAAAGGAACATAAAAAGCCGATTGAGATCGAGTTTGATGGCATTCAGGAGCGCGTGCTGGCTTTCCCCGTTGCTGATGGTCGATATGGGCAGATCATGGGGATTCCCGGCAAGGCGCTTTTTACATCTTTTCCGGTGCGAACGACCCAGGAGTCGACCAGCCTGTCGCATAACGGAGCGGAAAAAGGTCAACTGCAAGCATACGATTTCGAAGAGCAAAAGCTGGAAGTTCTGGCAAATGAGGTGAGTTATTTCGAATTGTCGCTTGACCGCAAGGCAGTGATTTATAGATCGGGCAACCGCCTGCGCATCATGAAAGCCGGTGAAAAAACAGAAAAGCTCGCTATCCATGGCACGACCCGGAAAAGCGGATGGATAAATTTGAATCGCATAAAGGTGGAAATAGATCCCCCGACAGAGTGGCGTCAAATGTACGCCGAAGCCTGGCGTTTGCAGCGCGATCATTTCTGGACGGAAAACATGTCCGGCATCGATTGGCAGGCAGTTTTTAAACGCTATGAACCGCTGCTTGAGCGGATTGCCAGCCGCAGTGAATTGTCTGATCTGATCTGGGAAATGCAAGGTGAGTTGGGAACCTCGCATGCGTATGAATATGGCGGCGATTACCGCTCAGAACCGCGATATAGTATGGGGTACCTGGGTGCAGATTTTGTATTCCAACCGACTGATAAAACCTTCCGGCTACAACAGATTATCCGCGGCGATACCTGGAAAGAGAAGCACTATTCACCCCTCGCCGAACCGGGCTTGAATATTAACCCAGGTCAGCAACTGGTTGCAATTAATGGCAGAAAACTTAGCGCGCAGGAACCGCCAGAAGCTTTGCTAGTGAATCAGGCGAATAATACGGTAGCGCTCACCTTTGCAGATGGCGATGATTGCCCGTTGCGAACTGTAAATGTGAAAGCACTCGCCGATGAAAGACCATTGAGATATCGCCACTGGGTAGAGATGAATTGCGAATACGTTCACAAGGCATCTGATGGCAAAATCGGCTACATCCACATCCCGGATATGGGAAGTCGCGGCTTTGCGGAATTCCACCGGGGATTTCTGCTCGAATTGCACCGGGACGCATTGATCGTCGATATTCGATACAACAACGGGGGGCATGTTTCAGAACTGCTGCTCGAAAAATTAGCCCGCCGCCGCCTTGGCTATGACATTGCCCGTTGGGGTGCACCGATCCCATACCCATCAGAATCCGTTGCCGGTCCGATGCTGGCGCTCATCAACCAAAATACCTGTTCCGATGGCGATCTGTTTGCGCATAGTTTCAGAGCGTTGAAATTGGGTCCGTTGGTTGGCACGCGTACCTGGGGAGGTGTCGTGGGCATCTCGCCCCGGTTCCCGCTGATCGACGGTACGACAACGACCCAGCCGGAGTACTCATTCTGGCTTGAAGATGTGGGATGGGATATTGAAAATTATGGGGTAGCGCCCGATGTCAAGGTTGAAAATAAACCGCAGCATGTTATCAGAGGTCAGGATACGCAACTCAAAAAAGGCGTCGAAATGCTCTTGCAAATGCTGGAAGAAAATCCGCCACTGAAACCCGAAACAATCAAGCGACCTGGTGCATCGATGCCGAAATTATCCCGGAAAAGATGACACACTTCAGCCTGATGCTGCATCGAAAAAGCTGCATCAGGAAAATGATGAGAGGTTTGGAAAAATTAGCGAATCAGGCTCGGGCTGAGCTAAAACATTTTATATTAGTGGCTGAACGAAAAGTCCCCAAAATGTCATTGCGAGGCGTTTTTTGCCGAAGCAATCTCATCCGTAAGTGCTTATATTCTAAAA
>JAFGMA010000329.1 GCA_016927835.1 Candidatus Zhuqueibacterota bacterium
ATCAATTAAGGTTATATATTTAACCGCCTATTTATTTAGAACTCGTGATCATTACAATTCTGTATTATAATATTTTTTTTATAAATGTCAAGCTTTTTTTTACAATTTTGAAATTACAAATGAGAAAGCTGCAGAATTATTTTCTTGCGCAATTTCATATCTAATGTGAAGTCAGCATGAGAAATCAATTTTTCAAGCAATGCCGGCAAAAGCAATGATGAAAATGTGATCATTGTGACTAACGAAGAGATTGCCCGGGAATACCTGAACGAATTTGAATGGCGATGGAGCGAAGCTAAAGCGCCAGATCCAAAAGATTTGAAGAAAAGCATCTCATGAAGGATTTTATGCAAATGCTGCACTAACAGCGCCGTCTCGCGAATGCGATTCGAGCAAACATTGCGTCATTTGTGATGTGCTAATACTAAAAAAAGCGCCATAAACCTGTCATTTGTGGCGCTTTTTGCATTCTGATAGAAGTGTCTATCTTGAAAATCCATGCGATCCCCGGCATTACACCTGCACCAATCCGGGCAATCCCCGCCTTCCTTGAAAGCTGCTGCTGAATTTTTTATTGCAGCATCAAACGCTTATTTTTACGGATACCACCGGAAAATAAAATTGGCACTGGTATGCATCAAGGATGAGGACGATTTGCCATATTCATCTTCCTCTCTGCCAACGATGGAATAATTGAATTGAGCCTCGCCGCCAAGGCTGAAATGATCATTGAAAAAATACTCTCCACCATAAAGCACGCCGAATACCCAATTTCGGTCGACCTCCAGGTCCTCTTCATCTTCTATGTAAAGCCCATCGCCGGTTATCTTCTCTTTTTGCTCCGCATATTTGACTCCTAAGCGCAGCCCCGGATAAAGAATCATTGAATCATATCGCCGCGGCAGCCTTAAGTAAAGGTTGAGCGTGTAGAAGTTGAAAGAGGATTTTCTCTCATATTTATACTCTGAATCTTTTGACTCATACTTGTCACTCGCATGCCAAAAGCCGATCTCAGGCTCGATGATCACGGTTTCAGAGACTTTTAAGGGGATACGCAACAGTGGGGTAAGCGAGCCAAAGATTCCGAGGTAATACAAAGAAAATTCATCATCACCAACGCTTAGAAATGCCGGTTCTGAATGAAGGCTGCCGCCCAAACCGAACTTGTGCACTTGTGCCTGTGCCAGGTGAGTAACCGCGAAGAAGCATAACAACAATATCGTGATTTTTGTTTTCATTTGGTGTTCCTCCTTTTTAAGCAGTTCAAAACAGGTATCGTGTAATTTGACATGACCGAAGGCGTGCGGGATGTTTTCAAATGGATTGATATGGGGCAGACTTTGGCGCGTTGCCCGGGTCAAAATTAAAGCGTTGCACCATTTTGCACTCGTTGAACGCAAACAATGTTCGCGTATCTGCGCTTCATACTTGTTGAAATCAGCAAGCATTACCCAGAGGGAGCGAAGATGTGCAAAAGGCAAAACATGCATCCAATTCAAAACTAACAGTTTTTCGTTACTGATCCCGGTTTAAGATACCGGAAAATACCACCGGACTGTCGGCGAATAGTCTGATTCAATTGTGCTTTGGCTTTCCGACTTCATATTTTACAACAGAATCAATTCTTGTTCGACAAAAGCCCATCAAAATATTGAAATTACTCACCTCCTTCAATGTTACTTATTTTTCAGAATGATTTAATATAAGAAATTATCGTTCGTGATGCAAGCGTTTAGTCAATGCGCCGAGATGGTTTATTATTTTGCGGATTCAAGTTCCAAGTGCAACCGGTGAATTAAAGAAGACCTCATTTGGTGTTCGAAAATTCAGCGATCTTCTCGGTCGATTATTCAGTCGATTTTCGACGAATAAAACATCTTGTTCGGTAATCAACCGGACCGAACCTTCACTGCGTTTGGTTTATTTTGGTGCCCGCGTATTTGTATTTGTTGAGACTGAACTTTTTTAAAGTGCCCCCTATGTTCGCGCCGGTTAGCATTGGGAACCCCGCAGTAAAGCACCGAAACCTCGCAATGGAACTAATCTCTGGCGGTATTCGTTCAGTAATTTAAGTTCCGAAACATAAATTTTTTTAGCATTTTAAATTGATAAAAGCTGGAAGGACATCCGATGAAGAAATACAAATTATTCAGTCTTTTGCTGGTATTGTTTTTCGCTGGCTGCGCATCCATTTCACAACTCATTCAAAAGCCGGGCGTTAAATTTCAAGGAGCGCGCTTGAGCGATTTCAGTTTTTCGGATATCACCCTGAATGTAGACCTCGCGGTAAGCAATCCCAATCCAATCGGAATCAGCCTGGCTGGATACGATTATTCATTCAGCATCAACGAAAAGCAATTTTTGAATGGTGAGCAGCAACAGGATGTGCAGGTACGGGCAAGTGGTACCAGCACACTCACGATTCCCATCGGCATCAAATTCGAGGAATTGTATCAGCTTTTTTCGTCGATGAAAACCAGCGATGAAGTGCCTTACCAGGTGAACGGACACGTTACCGTGAATTTACCGCTGGGACCGGTGCGCATCCCGTACAGCGCCAAAGGAAAGCTGCCGGCGGTGAAATTGCCAAAAATTTCGCTGCAAAAAGTGAAAGTAGAGGCGATTTCGCTTTCCGGAATAAAGTTGAATCTCGGGCTGAATGTCGAAAATCCGAATATATTCGGATTCAGCCTGAGCAATTTCAACTATGATATCAATCTGTCAGGCAAGAAAGTTGTGAGCGGAAAAGCTGAGCAGGAAAATAAAGTACCCGGAAAAGGTCAGGGCACCATTTCAATTCCGGTACAACTCGATTTTGCGGGCATCGGAACAATGATCACGCAGGCGTTGAGCAAGGGCGATATCAATTATCAATTAACAGGTGGCGGTGATTTTAAAACCGAATTTGGCGATGTTAAACTGCCCATCGATTCGAAAGGATTGACAAAAATCTGGCGCTAGCTAGGCGCTTCACTACGGAATCGGGTGATCACAACCAATGAGCTTGAAAAAATACGCGATATAATAGCGAGTCATTGGGATTGGGGCCGCTCCGGTATTTCTCGCGTCCTTTGCGAACAATGGAATTGGCGCCAGGCAAATGGACAGCTTAAAGGCATGGCTTGCCGGGA
>JAFGMA010000330.1 GCA_016927835.1 Candidatus Zhuqueibacterota bacterium
AGGTTAATCACTCAAAAGATTGCTTCGGCAAAAAACGCCTCGCAATGACAGTAAAAAAATGTTTAATTTATGACCGTTTGCAGTATAATACTGTACTCAAATTGAAACGTTAAATAAGCACCAGCAAGCCTTACGCTGTCGATTTCTGATGGTAAGTCAAGATTTTTAGTGGTTTGTGGAATTGGGAAGGGTATTCGATATAATCTACCGGTAAAAGATGAAAAAATAATTTTGGAAAATTTCATACTGCTGACAACAGCATCCAAGCTCCGAATCGTTACCGTGTTATTTATATTAGTCGCTAATCTAACGTTCCAATTCAAATGCAAATTCTCTATTTCTTGCTTTTCGAATGCCTTAAACATGTATTGCTCAAGCTGGATCTTTCTATAAAGCGTTTGCCCGGGAATGATTTCCAGGGTATCGACAAAAGTTAAGCCATCTGGCTTGAAAACATTCGGAAGTTCCAGTGTCACATAAACCAGTACATCGAAATTATTCCGAAGCGAATATTCGAATGCCCCTCTTTTTACAATGCCTTCCCGGATCAGGAGAGAATCGCTCATTCGTATTGTATCCTGGTACGTAAAATGGTACTCCGGAATTTTCGCCATCAATTCAGTCGCAATAATATCCGTGAAGGTGACTAAAATTTTGCAGGTACTATTTTTATCTATTTTTTTCAACTGCCCTTCTGAACCGGCAGATGCTCCAGAAACAATTGCACGTATATGGTTGGTTAGCACAGTTTGGGGAAGTTGGATTTTTCGTTCTGCAGAAGCTCCGGCTTTGATTTTTTCATTAAATGTCACCTCACCAATGATGGTATTGTCCGCGCTATTGATGAGTTTAACCCGAAAAGGTACGCCTAAAGAGATAACCAACTCATTTTTAATCTTGACGGAAAGAATTCCTTTGCTTATTTTTAACCATCGAAAAGAAGGTATTTCTGTAAAATCCTGACTGTTTGGATAGATTTCAAACGGATCGACAACCAGTTCCTCACCGTGTTCCTCATCGGCTAACGGATAAATGCGATCCAGCGAAAATTCAAGCCAATCGCTGAACAGGATTGGGATATGGATTGCGTTTATCGCCAAATCGCGGTTTTTCTGAATGGGACCGAACTTAATGCGATCCCCAACTTCCTGTCTGGGAATATCATGATCAGTAATATATTCCAAAGTGCCGCTGGAATCGGTACCAAGTTTATCGTTATTCACCAATTCACTTATCGTATAGCTTTTATCGATTAGCGGAATAGTGACCTGAGGTTGCCATGAAGGTGGTTGCGGAGATTTCAATCGGCATGTGATCGTAAGCGCAGCGATAGCATGCAACAGCGCGAATAAAAAGCAGCCTTTAAAATAGAGGTATTTGCTAGGGGACATGATATCAACCTGTTGTTAAGTGATGCAGGTTGCATCGGGATACCTGTGCTGTATTCCGATAACCAGCCGCGGGAATACAAAATACCAGGCAGTCTAATGATATCGACTGCATCTTGTGAAATCCTGCTAATTCGGAAACAATAACCTGTCCTCTTTTTAAAAATGCAAAATGATTTCGGTGCTCTAAAAAATGCATGGTTACCGTCCAAATTCAGTAAAACGAATTCGAAAATCCGAGCCAGTCATGCTCCTGGTTCAACAGGCATTTCATCCAATGCGGTACGTAATGGTAACCATCCAATCGGCATAATCAGCGTACAAACTTTTTATCGCCGACAGCACTCTTTGTTTGAATGCCGTTTCAATGATCGCAGTTTGTCCGGGCCATAGTCTGAATTTTACACGAAGGTATTTCCACTCCCCCTGTTCAGATTTCATGATACCGAAAAGCTCGGGTTGGGAAAAGATAATTGATTTGTTTTGATTATAAATGCCACCAGCTATCTGCTCAACCAGCCTAACCAGTTGTTCTTCTTCCATATCTTTTGGAAGTTGGATATCGGCATACGCTCTAATTGCCCCTCGACGAAAGCGACCAATCATGCCGATGTTGCGATTAGGAATGTAAATTTCCTGCCCGTGTATATTAACCAGCGTCGTAAATCTTAATCCGATAGTTTCCACAGTACCTACCTGACCCGACAACTCAACCATGTCCCCGATATTCACCGTATCAGTGAAAATAAGCGTCAATCCGATTACGACATCCTGCACAAATCCCTGCAGACCAAAACCTATCGCCAGACCGATAACCGTGGCACTCGCCAGGTATGTGGTCAACGGAATTTTAAGTTCCTGCAAAATTAATCCGATAGCCAGAAAATAGATGATAAATGTAATCGCGCTGACGCCGATTGTGGTTATTGTCGCAACCTTCGGATATTTGCGCCAGAATTTTTCTCTTGAAGAAACATCCGATTTTACATGTTGGGTTAAAAACCGTTGGCTGAAAAATTTTATGGCTTTAACCACAAAATGGCTGGCAACTGCGAAAGCAACGATCACCAGTATTCTCATTACTGGTGACAATTTTAGAAAAGGTTGCATTAAATCCATTTTTACTCATTTTGTTTTTATAATTTCTTGCTTCAAAGACTGGAAATTGAACTGCTTCTTACTGGTTCTCCAACACCAGTATTGGAATCCAGGGGCATTGCAAACAATGAAAAGAACCAATAGCTACGCCATTTCTCCACAAGCTACACAACCTGCCAATCCTGGTTTCAAGAGTGCGTCAATTTCGCAGGTTTGTCGAAGCACGTCGTATCATAGCCTGCGCCGGAGTTTTTGCGCCCGGCTACACCACAGCCAGGTGTGATCACCAATTTGATTGCGAGATATATTATAGCTTTGGGTACTTCACATAAATACCAGTTTTCTTGTTTAATCTAACACCATTAACACGTCAATAGTTCAAAATTAAGGAGGTGAGATAAAATGACCTGGGCATTTTGGATAAAAGCATTTTTGATAAATTGCCACTCAAGAAATTAATTGGGTAACTTATTTTATCCCACTTCCAAAACACCTGATCGTTCAGTCAGGATTATCGGACGATTTTATGCAATCATGTTTTAAATACCTGAAAACCGGAAACACATCCCCGGTTGCACCTGATCAATTGTAAAAAATTAAATATCTTACTTGACATTGACTGGTTCCCAAATCCCAGTTTGGAATCCCAGAGGCATCGTAACCATGTTAAGAACCGATATCTGAGGCAATATAAAAAATTGAATATCTTACTTGACATTCGAAAATTTTTGTATTAATTTATACGTCTTACGCACCCACACCTGTTGTCCTGGTAATCAAAGAAAGCGAACAATTAATCAGAGGGAGGTTTTATTGGAAAACATTGAGCCATTGGATATCATTGTCATTTTAGCCTATCTCGTAGGGATTGCGGCGCTGGGAATCTACCAGGTTACCCGAGTTAAAAGCTCCGGGGATTATTTTGCAGGCGGTCGCAAATTCAGCAAATGGATGATGATTACACATTCTCTCGGAAGCGGAACCCACGCAGATGATCCGGTGGGCGTCGCCGGTGCTGCTTATGAACGCGGGATTTCCGGTATTTGGTACACCTACGCCTATCTGTTTTGCACCCCTTTTTACTGGATTATTGCACCTTTCTTTCGACGCTCTCGCTACCTGACGACAGCCGATTTCTTCGAGGAGCGCTTCGGAAAAAGCCTGGGATTGCTGTACGCGATTATGGGCATTCTGACTTTTTCAGTCAATATGGGAACGCTGCTAAAAGGTACCGGCACGATTGTCTCATCTGTCGTCGGAACTGGAACGCCTGAGTGGTTTATTAAGTTAGCGATGATGCTGCAAGACTTCGGAATCTACTTGAGTTGGAATCCCGAATGGCTTGCCATCTGGACGATGACTGCCATTTTCGTTGCCTACGGATTTGCCGGAGGCATTATAGCCACCGTAATCACGGAATTCATACAGGGATTCCTCATCGTTATCATGTCGCTTCTATTGATACCTTATGGAATCTATAAAATCGGCGGTTTCGAGCGATTGCATAGCCTGATTGGCGATGCCAGCAAATTCAGCCTGTCCGCACCGGAGGAAATGACTATCCCATGGATTATCACGGCGACGTTGATTACGCTGATCGGTATCGTTGCGCAACCGCATATTATGGAAGTCTGTTCAACCGGGAAAACCGAGTTTGAAGGTCGTGTCGGATTTACGTATGGCAATTTCATCAAGCGTTTCTGCGCCATGGGTTGGGCATTATGCGGGCTAATCGTGCTGGCGATGGTTGCTCTGCCTGAAACATCGGACCTGCATATCGCCGGACTTGAGCACAGAGAAAATGCGTTCGGAATTGCTATCGGAAAATTGCTGCCTCCGGGAATGACCGGCCTGATGTTCGCATCGATTCTAGCCGCGCAAATGTCAACGCTAAGCGCATTCATGGTAGCTGGCTCGGCGTTAATCGCCCGTAATATTTACAAGCGCTATATTGCGCCTGAAGCGTCAGATAAAAACATATTAATTCTGGCTCGATTCGGTGGATTCGCGGTTGTCGGCTTAGGACTCGTTTTTTGCTATCTGGTTGAAGGCGTTGCCGAGGCGCTCACGATTTTCTGGGGATTGAGCGCGCTGACCGGCGTTTTCGTCTGGGCAGGAGTGCTCTGGAAAAAGACCAATGCCACCGGCGCCTGGGCTTCATTCGGCGTAATGGCGATTATCTGGCTATTGCTAGGACCAATGGGCGATAAGCTGCTCAAACCGCTGATGCCTGACGTCTCGTGGTTGGGACTTTATGGAGATAAGGCACATCTTCCGCAACTGGTATTGTCTTATTTGCCCATAGGGATTGTTGCACTCATCGTTGGCAGCCTGCTCGGAAAATCCCTGAAAAAGGACGTACTGGAAAAATTCTATTTATTGATTAAAACTCCTGTCGGGCGCGAGGAGGATCTTGTAAAAGCCGGTGTCAATATGATTTACAAAGGGCATGCTGAAGGTCACCCGTGGGAATTGAAGCATCCTGCTTTAGTGAACTGGGGTGGTTTTGCTATCGGACTGGTATTCGCGATTGCCATTTTGGGAATTCTCTACTGGCTGGCAAATGTCGGTACATGATCGATTAATCCGCTCCCAGGCAGCAAGCTGCTGTGCACCGAAAAAGCGAACGAATATGAAGCGGATTTTTCTTCTGTAAATCAGCGGCATCGTTCTCGGACAGGGTAGAAATCAACTCACTCAATACATTTGTGCATAAAGATATGACACCATCCGTCTCACCGGCGGTTGATGTTGCGATTGTTGGTAGCGGACCTTCCGGCGCATCAGCCGCGCTTCGGTTGGCACAAAGCGGATTGAGCGTTGTTTTGTTAGACAAAGCTCCCTTCCCGCGCTATAAAGCCTGCGGTGGCGGCGTTGTCCGGCGCGCCGCCAGGCTTTTGCCATTTGATATTGGTGAAGCAATCGAACACGAATGCCAGCGCATAGAGTTAAAACTTCTGGAATCCAACCTGACATTTGCCCAGGAAAGGCAGCGGTCTATCATTTCGATGGTGATGCGAAGTCGGTTTGATCAATTACTCGCCAGTGCAGCCCGCGAAGCCGGCGCAAAATGTCTGCATCAATGCGAGGCGCAAGATATTCAACCTCAAAATGGCTGCATTTCGCTGAAGACTGGCAGAGGCTGGATTAAAGCGCAATACATCATCGCAGCCGATGGCGCTCTCAGTACCATCGCCAGAAAGCTTTATCCAACCGATCAGCGTCTACTGTTTCCGGCACTTGAGTGCGAAGTGGTTTGTGCACCAGGGCAATTCAAAAGCTTCGCCGGGTGTGCCCGATTTGATTTCGATCTCGTACCCGACGGCTACGGGTGGATTTTTCCGAAAAGTGACCATCTCTCAGTCGGGGTCTTGCTGATGTCCCGCAGACGCGCCAGTTTATGGCAAATATTTCTACGCTATTTAAACCTTCTTAAGCTAGATGCGCCCAGGTCAATCACACCATACGGCGCCATTATCCCATTGGCATCGCGCAGCAGACCGTTTATGAAAAACCGTGTATTGCTGGTTGGCGACGCGGCAGGATTCGCAGATCCGCTCACCGGTGAAGGTATTACAGCGGCAATCTTAAGCGGGCAGATCGCGGCTGATGCGCTGATAAACGGACGGCTTGAAATCGAACGCGTGCAAAATATTTTTGAATCTGAACTGGAAAGGGAAATTTTGTCTGAATTGCGATTCAGCCTGTCATTGTCCAGGTTTGTTTACCGGTTTCCGAATATGCGGACAGCGCTTTTTCGAATTGCTGGGAATAAGTTGGCGGCGGCGATGACCCGGGTATTCTCAGGGGAAAGAACCTACTCGGAGCAACTCCGGGATCCTGTGAATTATTTCAAACTTTTTGCGCCGCAGACACCTTCGATGCAGCCATAATGACGCCCCTCCACTCCTGCCGTTGCTCTTCAGAACAGATCCAAATCGGCTTAATAATTGAATCACATTCATTTCAATCCGGATAATAGACATTTTCACGCTTGTCAGCGAAACCGGAACAGCGAATACACGCACTTCTCGTAAACAATCTGACAAGAGCGTCACAGGTTGATACATAGCTGTCAAGTTGAATCAATTGTACCATAATTGTACAGTCAATAATGATAACCAATACATTGAATATTATATAGTTAATCATTAAAATCAGCTCAAACGCAATCTGGTTAATAAGGCATAATTATTGCGAACCTGTCTCGCAAACTTTACAAATCGTAATAATTTAATCAAGAGGAAACACGTGGCAGACAGTTCGGCGGGACAGAAAGTGAAAAATGATGACATTACGATTATCAATCAACAAGGCAAGGTGATGGTCAATCGACTCGGCAGTGACATAGATGAACATGCAATAGGCAACAAAGCTGCCCAGATTGGGACTCATTTGCTGAACGAAGTTAAAAACGTCATTGAAGATTCAAAATTGGGAGAACTGGAGACAATATTGATACAGGGCGCAAATGGAAAATTTTGTGTTCTCCCCTCAAGTGACGGTCAATTTTTTGTGACTCTGCTGGGGAATATTCTATAGATGACAAATTTGTTGCAGGATTTCCACATAGCTAAAAAACTTCTTTCGTGCTTGTGGCTCAGAAATCCCTTTATTATTTCGGTGAAGGATAACGGGCATTGCGACCGACTGGCGCTTCAACTGCTAGAATTCGTACCAGAATATCGACAGATCATTGCTTGCGGAGGCGTCCCCAAATCTGCTGAATTTTCAACGAGAAAACCCAGAATATTGAATACTGACAGCAAGGAGCTTTTAAAAGAAAGCCTGTTTTCTTCGTTTGAAGAGGAGAAGCTCGGTGCCCGCCCAATACAATTGGTTTATTTTCAAGGCGATAGCACGATCTTCAATTCCCTGCTCCTGCGAATCCAACACGGCTGGTTTGCGACAACCACCCTACCGCCTTCCGATATTATTCCGGAGATCAAAGCCAGTGAAGTGTTAGAGCTCGGCGACGATACTATTCTGTTTTTGGAACAAACCCGTGAATGCCTGCTTGAGGATCGGCTACTGAAAAAAGCCAGAACCCGCCCCGCAGAAATTGCACCCTTTCTTTTCCAATTGAAAATGAGTGAAATTCATCTGATTGGAAATGCGATCTTGAAGGAAATCGAAAATGGTGTGGTGCTCTCACAAGTTGAAATTCAAGAGCTATTCGAAATCGACGAACCGACATTTCAGCGAATTATCGACTTGCAGCTCTGTGAATCATTCACCGATATAAAGCAATACATCCTTCGGACACCTCCGGAGATTAAGGAAAAGCTCGATAGCATCATCGAGATTGACAGTATTTATATGGGCGGGGTCATCCGCGATGATAAATTAATCGCATTATCAAAAAGCCGGGATCTGAAGGTGTCATCCGGCAGGCTATTTCCCGCGCTCTCGCAGCTTTTTCGGGAAACCATGAAGCAGCTTAGTTTCGGGGAAACATGTGATTTTACCATCGAATTCAAATGCGGCAAAAAAATTCTCCTGATTGCAAGAGAACCGCTGACGTATTGTTTCCTCACCGATGCCCGGCTTAACATCGATTTGTTGTTGGAAAAAATCTCCATTTTTCTCTGAGCACTTTGCCGGAAAAACGATTCAATTGTTGCATACCTCTCAGCATGCAACGCGTGAAACTAACCTAATTGATTTACAGGAGTTATAACATGTCGCCCCAATCCATTCCCAGTAAACACCCTTATGGGTTGTTAAAAATGAGTGTGATAATTTTAACATGCTTGCTTGCATTCCACTCTGCATTCGCCCAGGAGCACGTCATTCGTGCCGGCAAATTTTTCTTCCAGAAGGATTATGAAAATGCAATCAAAGAGTATCGGCTTGCAATTGAAGAGAATCCCAATGATGCGCTTCTCTGGTACAATATCGGAATCAGCTATGAAAACGTGGGTCAGATAAAATCGGCAATAGATGCCCACCGCCGCGCAATCGAGTTGCAGCCGGATTTCACGCGAGCTCAAGATAACCTGAACAAGCTGCTTTCAGGCAGCAAAGGCAAAACGATTCAGGTCGTTCAATCGATAATGCTCCAGGCAAACAATGCTTTTTTTATCAAAGATTATGACGAAGCGATTACCCATTATTCAAAAGTTCTTGAATTGGATCGCAAAGATTTTACCGCACAATTCAATTTAGGCTATTGCTATGAACAAAAAAATAATTACAAAGATGCGCTGAAGGCATATCAAAAAGCGGTTAAATTGGACAGCACATCGCAAAAAGCGAAGGTTGCCGTTACGCGTACAGAAACCATTATGCAAGATGAGCAAATTTCAATTTTGATCCACCAACTCGATAGCAAAATTGAGAACGATCAATTACGCGAGGCGCAAAACCTGGTTCAAAAAATTTTAGCGATTGATCCAGGCAATGGCTGGGCATTGAGTAAACGCGAAATCATCCAACGAAAACTGAAGCAGCGGCTTGAACTGACGACTTCAGATAAAATTCAAACCGACGGTGAAAAAGGAACACCACCACCTGAGTTGATCAAGGACAGCACAATTATTGTATCCAAAGATACCAGTCAGGCTTCAGTACAAGAAGCGGATTCGAATTCCACCGGATACCTGTTTGCTCTTTTACTGGTAATTGTAATTGTCGCCGCAGTGCTGATGCTCAAATCAAAGCGCCGAACCGGAGGGGCTGCGAGCGAGTTTGGAAAAGGCGTTTATGATATTTTGCAAGATTATTACAATATGAAACGCACCGGAATTTTATCGATAACCGGTCAAAACGATGTGGATGAAAAAATTCGCGGCGAAGTTCGGATTCTCAAAGGAAATATTATTGATGCACACACAAATAAGGCGGAAGGATCGGCAGCCTTGTATCAAATGCTGGAATTGGAGCAGCCGGAACAACTCACATTTCAAGAAGTCCAGGTCTCACAATCGGGGAATATCCATCAGGCAACATTACCATTGTTGATGCAGTGGACATTGGGAATGAAGAAAAAGGAAAACAACGAAAATTAGATTCGCCGGGTGATGGTTCCGTCATTGGTTCTTTACATTATTTACAATGCCTCCTGGGATTCCAAACCGGAGTGTGGGAACCAGTCAAACAACGAAAACCCAATTCACCCGGAGGCAATTTAGCGGCGCTTCGCTAATTCCCGGTCCAACGCGGACAAGAAATCATCAATACACTCGTTCAGACTCTCGCTGAGGGCTTTCACGACATCCCGCGGTTGCTTCTTTTCGACAGGCGTCATCTTAGTCAGCGTACCCTGCCAAATCAGCTCTTTATTTTTTAAATCTTCGACCGTTATATCAAAACTCACCTTGCCAAACCATCGATCTGGTTGATCCCATTCCTCAAATGCCTGAATTTTCCCGCGAATGAGATAATCTGCAAAACCTGCCCGGTTGAATCGCACTGCATTTTGCACCAATCCCGAATGCCGCAATTGATCGATAAACTGCTCGGTGGTCATTTTCGCGGGAGACGTCACCCAACGCCGGTAATGATAGAATTTTGCCTCGAATGGCGATTCACGATATACCAGCCGATCATCCTTATAAAGCGGCGCCGCTTCGAAATCATCTACTGCAACAGTTACCGGGTATCGGGCTTGCTTGATGTCATTTTCCTGCTCTGGCAATTCAACCAGGTAATAGTGCATTTCAGGTGAATGACCGCAGGAAACAAAATTGATAATCATCGTGAGTAGTAGTACATAAAGCAATGTTTTCATTCTTGCCTCAATTCTAATCGTCGCGTTGGATTTTTCTCTCTTTCGGTTTGCTTATTCTCACCAAACTCCAGGGTTGTTCTTTTATCGTTTGGCTGAACTGGTTCAAATTCTCAGTGATGTCTTGCATATTTTCCATAATTTCAGTCAATTGCGTCTCCCGTGAAACAAGCGACTGATCCACGTGAGTGATCGTCCCATTCGTTGTTTCGATCAAATGCTGCATTTTTTCAACCGTTTCATCAATCTTTTGTGCTGTTCGCCCAAGGTCGAGGTGTTCACTATCCAACATCGTGTCCAAGCGATCACTGACTTTCTCCAAATTTTCGCTCATCCGCTGCAGATTGGATATAGTAAGCGAGACATTGTCCCGGTTTTGAAGCAGCAGCGTATCGAGTTGTGCGATGATCGATGCGATATGATACTGACTTTGTTCACTGACGAGTTTATTCACCCTTTCGAGCAGGTCTTGCAATTTCAGACTAATATTTTCAATCGGTTCAGTCAGTTGCATTATTTGAGTCATATCACGACCTTTTATTTGACTTCCGGGAGTCAGGTAGGGCTTATTCAGGGAGCCTGATGTAATTTCTACATAATAATCACCTAGAATACCGATGGATGAAATAAAAGCTTCGGAGTCCACTTTAATGGGCGCTTTCTCATCTACAGTCAATGTGAATTCGACTTTTGTATTGTCATCTTCCGGCAGGATAACCGCGGTTACTTTGCCCACTTCCATTCCGGCGTACCGAACAATTGAACCCACAACGATGCCGTTACTATGCTGAAATCGTGTGAAGTACGTTTTGGTCGATTTCATTATATTCAAACCAGAAATCAAGATAATGAAAACAAACAGAACAATGATCGAAATCATGACCATAAGTCCGGCTTTAATTTCATTTCGGGAATACTCCATTTACGCACTCCTTCCAACAAGTGATTCGAGAAATCTATCTTTGTCTATCGTTTCTTCGTCAGGCTCGCGGCTGAAAAACTGCCGGATTCTCGGATCGGGCGATTCTTTCAACTCAGCCAGCGTTGCGCATGCCAGGATTGATCCGTCATGGAGCATGGCGACCCGATCGGCGATGATTTCCACAGACGCCAGTTCGTGCGTTACCACCACCATTGTCATATTGAACGCCTTTTTCAATCGCAATAACAGGTGATCGATACCAACCGCAACGATGGGATCGAGCCCGGCGGAGGGTTCGTCGCAGAAAAGAATTTCGGGATCCATGGCGAGAGCACGCGCCAGTCCAGCGCGTTTTTTCATGCCGCCCGATAATTGGGACGGTTTGAATTCATCGAATCCGGAAAGCCCGACTTGCTCGAGCTTCATTCGAATGATAATTTCAATCGTCGATTCTTCCAGATGGGTGTGTTCGCGCAAAGGCAAGGCAACATTATCGCCAACGGTTATCGAATTGAATAATGCCGCGCTCTGGAACAACATACCAATTGTTCTCCTGAATTGTATCAGTTGGTCGTCGCTCATTTGTGTGATATCTTTGCCTTTGATTAAAATCTGCCCGGCAGTCGGTTTGGATAGCCCGATAATATGGCGAAGCAAGGTGCTTTTTCCGCATCCTGATCTGCCCAGGATGACCATTGTTTCACCTTTAAATATTTCCAGGTTTATGCCGTTGAGAACCCGGTGCGAGCCATAGGCTGTAATGAGATTTTTGATTTGTATAATGGGCTGTCGCATCATTTATAATGTTGAATAAAATAAGGCTGTGAAGACGACATCTGCCAGAATGATGAGAAAAATAGAGATCACCACTGAATTCGTCGTCGATTTGCCAACGCCTTCGGCGCCGCCTTTTACAATAAATCCCTGGTAACACCCGACCCCGGCGATGATGATCGCGAATACGGCGCTTTTGATCAAACCAGTTATCAAATCCTTGAAAACCAGCGCATTAATTGTTTGCATAAAATAGCGCGTCAGATCGATATCCAGTGCATTGATCGCCAGAACCATTCCCCCGACGATTCCCATCAGATCTGCCAGCAGTGTCAGACAGGGGACCATAATCGCCATCGCGAGTAAGCGCGGCGCAACCAGAAATTTTACCGGATTGATTCCCATCGTAGTCAACGCATCGATTTCCTCGGATACTTTCATGGTTCCCAGTTCCGCGGTAATAGCAGAACCGCTGCGCCCTGCGAGTATGATTGCGGTGATCAGCGGTCCCAATTCACGCGTAATGGATACGCCTACCAGATCAGCGACATAGATGGACGCACCGAAACGTTCCAACTGATATGCTGATTGCATGGCGATAATTAATCCGACAAGGAACGTAATGATAGTCACAATCGGAATTGAATTCACGCCGATATGCACCATTTGCATGGCGAGATCGGTCATCGAAAGCCCTTTGCCTTGTAAAGGAGCCACCAATGTCCACTTAAGAGAATCCTTGCTCAGGTAGGTAAAATTGGTTAGATGTTGAAGGACACGGATAAATTTTCTACCGAGTGCACCCAGTGCTTGTGTAATAGAGTGTATCACTTCGCGATAGCTTTCTCCATTGATTCAAAGATATCGAAAACCTTATCCAGGCGGCTTAGCTCGAAAACGGCTTTGACGCCTGTAGCCAGATTGACCAGCGCCAGTCGTCCCCCATATTTCCGCACACCCTGGAGCCCCTCTACCAGTGTTGCCACGCCGGAGCTATCCATATAATCCACCTTTCCCAAATCGATGAGGAGAATCGGTATTTGCTTTTGAATGAAGGACAATACCTTTTTCCGGACTTCAACGGAAGAATATAAATCAATATCGCCAACAGGTTCGATGACAACAGCAGAATCAATCATTTTGGTGTTTATTTCCACGCCGTCTCTCCTTAGTTCGATATTTTATGAGCGTCAGTTGGTTGCCAACTTCGGGCGTATTATCGTAAATAACTTCATCCATGATTGTTTTAATAAGGTGCACTCCGAGTCCGCCGGGACGAATATCATCCAAATCTCTCGATTTAATCTGTTTCAAATCGATCTTTTTCCCAAAATCCCTGAGAATAAACTGGATCATATCATCATTAATTGTGGTTTTAATGATAATAATTTGATCTGCGGCGCCCTTATATGTATGCTTGATAATATTGGTGCAGGCTTCATCTACGGCAAGCATTGAGTTACTGCGCTCTTTTCGAGGAAATCCGGCAAGTTCGCATAGATGTGCTACCGTATGTCGAACGATTTTCAAAAATCGGGGATCCGATGGAATTCTTATCTCAATCGTTTTTTTCATATAATAGAATGGAACATGTCAATCTGGTCATCTCGGCATCTGGCGGATCCGAATCGCTGGATGTTTCCGTTTAGAGCGAATAATCAATATTTGCAATATTTATGCCGTACTCCAAACGCCTCAACCAGACGATCCGGTCATAATGCTGCGCCTAATTCCACGTCAAACATACAACGGTGATATCATCATGTTGACGGGTTCCCCTTGAAAATGACAGGGTTGCATCAATAATGGTGGTTACAACCTGTCGCGTATCATTCGAATCAACATGATCAATATCAAGCAATCCCTTCATGGATAATTGCTCGCCTCGCTTATTTTTCGCTTCGATCACGCCATCGGTGACCAATATCACCGAATCGCCATGTTCAAGCTGGATGGTGCTGCTGGAAAATGATGCGTCGCGTTGAATACCCAACGGGATGCAATCCAATTGATCGATGGTTTCGGCATAAGCCTGACGATGGTGAACCCATATTGGGGGCAAATGTCCCCCGTCCGCAATAGTCAATTCACCTGTTTGAATGTCGAGTAACAAATAGGATAAGGTAACAAACATTCCTTGCAGACTTCTTTCAGCCAGGCAATTATTCATGGCACTCATTGTATCTTCGGGGCGCTTTTCGGATTGTGTAAAAAATCGGAAATCGCTTACGAGTCGTGCCATGAAGAGCGCCGCAGGGATTCCCTTGCCAGAGACATCACCAATTACGATACCCAGCTTTTTGGCATCGAATTCGATAAAATCATAAAAGTCGCCGCCAACGGAAATTGCCGGTATATTTTTCGCCCAAACCGAATAGGCGCCTTCCGGACTTTGCGGAAACGCCTGTGGCATGAAGCTCTGCTGAATAGCGTGCGCAGATTCCAGTTGCTGATCCAACCGTTGTTTCTCAATCAAATATCGATGAATTTTTGCATTCTCTATTGCCAGAGCTACTTGACGGCAAAATGTAAGAAAAATATCGAGATCATCGCGATTGAATTTCCTGCTCTCAAGCGGATTTATCACCTCTGCTACGCCGATGATTTTGTCCTTCACGATCAGCGGTGCTGCCAGTATCGAGCGTGTCTTGAAACCGGTTAATTCATCCGATCTGGCATAGAACCGGGAATCGCTGGCAACATCCTCGACGATCAGCGGTTTGCCGGTTTGAGCCACCCATCCGGCGATCCCCTGTCCGATCTCCAGTTGCACCTTGCGCTTGACCTGCTCCCCCACCTCTCCGAGCGCGATCTCGCATTCCAGACGATTTTCTTTTTCATTCAGCAACAAGACAGAACTCGCTTCGGCATGCATTACGCTCTGAGCCTTCTCCATCACGAGCTGCATCAGCCGATCCAAATCGAGCACCGAACTGATGATTGACGTTACCTCGATCAAGCTTTGAAGCTGAATCACTTTCTCCTGCAAAGCGTGCAGCTCATGCCGCATAGTTTCTACTTCTGTAGCTTCATCGACGACGCTTTTTTGTGGGGATATTTCCATAGAATCCCGTTTCGATTTGCTTTTGGTGATGAGCATCGTATTGCAATCTTATTGAAGAAGTTCGAGCAATATCTTGATTGGCATTTTTTCTGCCTGATAAAGAAACACGAAACATACACTAAGATAATATTTTCCGGTTAAAATGCAAGCATAATTATAGGTAAAATGGCAATGGTTCAGCTATTGGTTCTTTTACCCTTGGATTGTCAGGATTTATCCTGGAATTTTTTTTCCATTTGATCCCGATTTTAATGTAACTCCTGATTTTAAAATTGCTTGTACATAATCGAAACAATGTATCAGAATGTAACAGAAGATTGACAGTTTGCACATTCCTTTGATTAATTAATACTTTATAAAAATAATCTGTTATCATTGTACCATTTTGGCAGGTTCACTGGTATGAGTTTTGCTTTCTCACAACGAATTAATTGCATAACTACAAGATATTAAAAGGCTAATTTTTTACTTATACCTATAATTCAAATAGATAAAGATAGTTAATTCATTTTAAGCACGATAATGTTTCTATTCTGGCAGGGTTTTTAGCCGGCAGCGCATTCGTAACCAGGACGGCTTCCCACTGTCGCCCTGTTGGCACATTTCGGGGAACGCTGTGTTTCAAATCATCCTCAACCGGAAAAATGAAAATCCTTTAATCACCAATTGTTAGCAGGTATGTACCTTCAGCCGAAAAGGCATTAATCGCTTGATCTGTAGTGTATATTTTTGGTTGCCAGCTTTGCCTCAATTCTTTGGAGAATTGTTAGATGATGGGAAAAAGCAAGCTTTTAGGTGGTAAATATGAAATCATATCAGAAATAAAGAGAGGCGGTTTCGGGATAGTTTATTACGGCTTTGACCGTAATCTTGGGAAATCAATCGCGATCAAAAAAATCGCACCCGAACTGCTCGAAGAAGCCAAATATATTGATATGTTTCAGGAAGAAGCAAAGAATGCCGCCAAGTTAAGTCATCACAATATTGTGCATATTTTTGACCTGTTAAAAACAGATGATGGGCATTTCTACATCATAATGGAATATATCGATGGGGTCGATCTAAATAAAATTATCAAAAAATCCAGGAAACTTGAAAATAAAATATCCATCAACCTGGCAACTTACATTATCGGAGAAATATGCAAAGCTCTCGAGTATGCACACAATCGCAGGGATAGCCTTACAAATGAACCTCTCAATCTGATCCATCAAGATGTTTCTCCTTCAAATATTATGATTTCAATGAAGGGTGATGTCAAACTCATCGATTTTGGAATTGCACGAGTTCGCATGGAACAGAAAGCGCCGGCAAATAAAATTGTTCTCAGAGGCAAGCTTCCTTATATGTCACCTGAGCAGTTGAATGGTGATTTTTTACTCGATAACCGTTCAGACATATTTTCCCTGGGCGCTGTATTCTTTGAGCTCATTTCGGGTCACCGATTATTCCAGGATTCCAGCGATGATAAAATCATCGAAACGATCCGCTCATTCAAATTGGATATACATGCGATAAGTAAAAATGGCGTTCCCGACAGTATACAGGATATATTGGCAAAAACCCTCAATAAAAATCCGGATGATCGATATGGCAGCGCCAACCTGATGTATCTGGATTTGGCGCAATACTTGATGGAATCTTCGAATACAATTGAGCTTTCCACTGAATTAGGTGATTTCGTCAAACAGCTATTTGTTCTCGAATCAAGTCAACCTCCCCAACCACCGCTCTCAAATGAACCCGGCAGTATTGATGAGGAAGACCCAACAATCATGACCGATGAGACGCTTTCGCTTACGGATATCGAAACCTTCGCAAAACATATTTCCACAGGCTTGAATACGGAAAAGAGCGAAAGCGAAGCAACCGAACCTGATCCCGAAAAGGAACAGGAAATCGACATCAGTACACTTGAAGATGATTTCTCCGAATTTGAAAGCGAACCGGCAAGTGACTCTAAACAATTTGATATTAAAGACCTGGATTTATCCGCAACAACCCTGAAGCACGATCCGGAAAAACAGGAAACGCCTGATCGCAGCAAAGAGCCCGAAATTGAAATTCCGCTCGATTTGGATATTCAATCACCCGAAGAACAGCCAGTAGAATCTGCTCAGGCGCCTCGGAAAACGTTTACGCCACGGACGGATGAGCCGAAACTTAAAACACCTGTTGAAGAAAAGTTATCCGAAAAATATCAGTCAGGGCAAAAGCCAGTCCCAACACTACCCGTCCAGATTGATATTGGGAACGAAGATGAGGACGGCGATGATGATGTTAAAACCGTAATCGATGTTTTGCGACTATCCTCTCGAACGCATAAAAAACAGATATTCAGCGCGTTAGCCGTCATGGGTATCTTCAGCGTGCTGTTTTTAATATTTGACTCTCTGATGGGCTGGACATCGTTTGGGCAGAAAATGTATGATCGGCTCTTTCCACCCGCAATCAGAATCATTTCCATCCCGGCGGGAGCGCGGGTCAGCATGGATGGAAATATGTTGGAAGGTAAAACACCGCTGCCTATCAAGCGCATTACACCCGGCATTCACACATTGAAACTGACCTACCCGGGTTTTGAGCCCATTATTAAATCTATTCAGGTTCAGAATCAGGATCAGGTGCAAGTAGAGGGAAACCAGCAGCAGAGTGAAAACAAGGATTACACGTTTCAATTCATGGCTCAAATCGAGTTGACCTCCATTCCGGAAGGCGCCGCGGTGTATTTGAATGATGTTAAAATCAACCAGCAAACGCCATGCACCATCGAGTGGGAAGCAGGCAAATTGCTCTCCATTGAAATGGAAAAAAGCGGATTCGAGAAATTATCAGGATTCAATTTCAATGCTCTCGAAATGCAAAATGATGCAGAAACCAAACAATTCTGGAGCATCAAAAAAGAAGCAGCACAACACGCTCTGGATGCTCATGCATACAAAATTCAAGGCATTTTCCGCAAACTCATTCGCGTATCGTCACTTCCAGCCGGCGCCCGAATCTATCTGGACAAAGAAGCCAAACCGGTAGGTGTCACAGGATCGGGCAGCTATTTTTATGCGACGTTGGGTTTGCACGAGATTGAGCTTAAGAAAAAAGATTATCTCACGCAAAAAATAACCTTTGAAGTAACTGAAGAAAGCAGCAGTTTGCTCAACGCCGTACTGCATCGAAGAGTGAAAATAACCGCGACTGATATCACCGAATCCGATGAAGGTGATATCAACGCACGCATTATTCGATTGATACAAAACAGGAAATCAGAGCGCATCAATAAACAAACACCGTGTACGCTTACCTTGCCTCCATATACGTATAAAATACTTCTGAAAAAGGATGGCTATGCTGATGCCCTGGTCACCATAAAAAGCTATCAAAAATCAGTTGTCGCGAAAATGGAACCGAATAATGTTTACATTGAAATCAGCGTTTACGATGCTGTAACCAAAAAGCCAATCTCCGAGGCTTCTGTTAAATACCGTGATCTAAGCAAAGCACGATCCAGGGAAAAAATATTCGACACAACTGGTGCGGATGGAAAATGCGGAAAAAAGCTGCCCCAGGGACAATATTTATTCACGGTAGAAAAGAAAGATTATTTTGAGAAAAGAAGCAATTATACAACGGTCCTGAATAGCAAAAACCGGCTCCAGTTCAACCTGATGATGCAATAGAACCGGTGCGATCTGTTCGCATGCTCTGATTTGGAAAAGGATAAAGCAAAAGCCACCTGCAAATGATGCTTCATTGCGCGCAAGGTTTCATTGCTCCGAAAATAGGGAGATACCATCTATGGCGAAGCTTCTGGTAAAAATGAAAGCCGAAGTCTTCAAAGACTACTTGATACCGGACGATAAAAATTCGATCACAATCGGCTCCGAGACGGATAATGATCTGCTTATTGAAGATAAAAAAATATCCATGAAACACCTGAAAATTTCTCGAAAAGCGGATACATTTTACGCGGAAGATTTGCACAGCGCATTCGGCACAACTGTCAATGGTCGCGAATTGGTGGAGGAAGTCGAACTATGCAATGGTGACGAAATCAAGCTCGGTCAGCACACACTCATTTTCCTGGAAAATCAAAAATATGCGGACACCGACGAAGTGCTCGGAAAAGCTGATAAAAAGAGACCAGTTCTTTCCGAGTCTTTTGAAATTGATGATTTCAATGTGAATGATGACTTGCTGACGCTTTCAGCCAGAACCGAAATCATAGAGGCAAGCAGCATTGATTTCGATTCAGAATCTGCCAGCGAAGCCCCGACAATGGCACATCGTGCTATTCAGAATAATTTAACCGCATCACAACTGCAGGGCAGCAATGGCGCTCAGGTTCCGCATTATTTGCTGGCGATCTACGGGCCCTATAAAGGTAAGAAATATCAGCTTAATAAAGACGAAACCAGGATCGGTCGCGACACCAAACTCAACGATATCGTCATCAGGAAAAATTCACGGGGGGAAATCGATTCCAGCATCTCACGTCGCCATGCTACCATATTTTGGCGCGAAGATGGCTATTTTATCAGCGACAAACGCAGCAAAACGCGTACGTTTGTCAATCAGACCAAAGTGCCGGACGATGATTCAATCCGGCTGCTAATCGGCGATGAGATTGAAATTGTCAGCGACCAGAAAAGCACTATTTTCAGGCTGGTAACCGATGGAGAGTGGAATTTTGCGCCTCCAAAAAAAGCCGGCGTGTGGTGGATCCGCTTTCGCGATTTGGGCATCAAGCTCTTTTCGGTGGCGATTTTACTCGTTTCTATCGTCACGCTGGCTACCGGGATCAGAGATCGTAATATCATCACACAGCGACCAGACCGATTATTATTGACTGAAAAAGTGTGGCATAAACCCGCCAGGGAGAAGGCGACAACAGATTTTTTTGAATCATTTTCAGAAGATGTCGACTATCCGGGACTTGCTGTTGCCGACCTGAATGGCGATCAGGTTCCGGACGGTATATTTTGGGATTCGAACGGAATGTTAAAAGCGCTTGATGGAAAGTCCGGCACAAGTCTCTGGCGAACGAATACTCAAATAAGCGGGGATAATACATTTGCACCGGTTCTTGCAGATTTGAACAATAACGGCATGAGTGATATTGTTATCCTGACACGTACATCCCGGCTTACTGCGCTGGATGGTCTAACCACAGCAGAAATATGGCGCAGCCCGATCCTCGATGGTGTATTCGCCGGTACTCCGGTTGTGGCGGATGTCGATGGAGACAATCGACTCGATGCTGCTGTGAATACGATCGAAGGCAAAATTTTCATCATTCACAACATCGCGTCAGAATCGCGACTCGAACAAATCGATTTGAATGATAGTCTCCGCTCAATCATGTCTGCCGCCGACATCGAGGGCGATGGCGTGAACGAACTTTTCGCAGGATCCGAAAACGGATGGATTTATATTGTTAATGCCAAAAATCATAAAATAAAATTCAGCATCGATTTGAATTCCGAATTAGCCAGAAACCTGGGGAAAGAACATCGGTATAGTGCCATCAGGGCACCGATCGCAATCGGGCATCTGAATGATGATGCATACCAGGATTTTGTAATCAGCACCAGTCAGGGGCTGCTGGTTGCTTTCGACGGCAAAACTCGAAAATGGCTCTGGCATGACATTTTGGTTTCCCAAACCGAATTGATCGATTATATGTATTACCCGGTCACCCTCGGCGACCTGGACGCTGATAATCAAATGGATGTGATTGTTTATACAATCGACGGGCGCATCAAAGCCTATAAAGGGTGCGGCTATTCCGGGAATCGCAAAAAGCCGCTCTGGGAGTATATTGCAAAGGACTGGGAAAAATATGTATCGCATCCGGCACTGGCGGATTTGAACAAGGATGGTGTCCTGGATGTCATTGCGTCGGGCATCAATACCGGCTTGCACCTGATCGATGGGAAATCCGGAGACCTGCTTTGGGCAAGTCATTTTGCCAGCCAAAATCCGGGGATCACGTCTCCGCTGGTAGCCGATTTCGCTGGTGACGGCTATATGGATATCATTCTGCAGCGAGCTGACCAGGGCTTTTATGCTTATATGTCGAATAGCCGCTGCCCAAAAAACAAGATCGTATGGGGACAAAAATTTGCTGATGCACGGAATGCAGGTGCTGCATTGTACCCGGCTGCCGATTCGACTGCGACGTGTGATTTCAAAATTATTATTTCCTTACTGATGATCGGATTATTAGTCGGCGTCCAGGCAATCGAAATCATAAAGCGAAAACGGCTCGTACGAAATGCATCGGCTTAGACGCGTCAAAGCGCTGAACCTCGCTTATTGATGTGCTTCGAAGCGTTCGGGCAAACGCTGTTTATTTTGAATCTGATAAAACCGGTTGTTACGCAAAGCGAACAACCAGATATTTAAATCGAAAACAGTTGATTATAAAATTACAGACACACGATATCCTCCCTGCGGCTGAATACATGAAATCTGATCCGGATTTCGGTAAATTTATAATCAACATCGTTTTCAGAGGGATTTAATTTAGAGCGACAGGTTTCTGTCAACTGAATTATTCATGATTGTGCAGTATTCCGGGGAATAAATGAAGCTTGAATTTGCAGGTCTGAGCGACGTTGGCAAAGTCCGACGTAAGAATGAGGATGACTTCGGCTATTTGGAGAATGAAGGCGTCAGCCTGGTTTGCGACGGTATGGGCGGGCATAACGGCGGAGCCTACGCCAGCGATGTCGCTGTAAATACAATCCTGGATATCTACCAGCAACCAATCAATGATTTGATTGAAAAGATAGCCAGCGATCTCGATTCTTCCTATCGTCGCAAAGCCATCAAAGCTGTGTGCTCTATTCGTCTGGCGAACCGGCATATTTTCGAAACTGCCGCTGCAAACATGGAATTCAGTGGCATGGGCACGACCGCTGCGCTCATCGGATTTGAAAACGGGTATGCGGTACTGGCTCACGTTGGGGACAGCAGAATTTATCGCCTGCGCGACAGGGTTCTTCAGCAATTGACTGAAGACCATTCCTGGCTCAATGAATTGATTGCGGACAAAGAAATCGCCAAAGAAGACGCGCATCATTTCAAGAAAAAAAATGTCATCACACGGGCGCTTGGGATGTCCGATAGAATTAAAATTGATCTTCGAATCGAACCGGTGCTTTCGGAAGACATTTTCCTGTTGTGCACAGATGGCTTATCAAATTCATTGAACGATGATTTGATTCAGGCGATAATTGTTAAAAATCAGGATAGCATGGAGAAAGCGGCAGAACATCTGATTGAGATGGCTAACAAAGCAGATGGTTCGGATAATATCACCGTCGCGTTGACCAGAGTGCTGGACGCAGGAAACAGCCCGAATAATTTCAAGCCGCTGGCGGTCACGATTAATGAAGAAAGCCCGAAAATTTCTGCACTTGAAATAAAATATTTCAAGAAAAAAGCGCTCACGCCAATGTTTAAAAGCCAAAATCGATTTATCGACTTCTTTAAATTTAAAATATTCCAGAAACCATAGTTGACAGAAACGAAGTCCGAATCGTGATAGTGAGAGCTTTGTTCAGGATATCCGTGAAAAATCATCGTGCATTAAGAAGTGCAACTGTTTATTAAATCAATAGAATACTCCCTTCGGCGCGCTGTCTGATTCTGGTTTATGGATTCATGCCATCGCGCTTTGATGAACCTGATGGAACTCATCAGAAGTGGCAACAAATTACTTCAGAAAAACAAAGTGCCCATGCGAATTAAAAGGTATAAAATAGGATTTTACGCATTCAACCCGGCAATCGCGCTCTTGCTGGTTCTAATCGTTTCATTGCTGCCCGGGGATTCATTACTGGCACAGAAAGATGCAAGGGATTTATATAAACGCGCCATGAAAACGACGAATGCCGAAGAGAGAATAAATCTCCTTAAACGCGCCACAGAAATCGATGCAACATTTGGGCAGGCATATTATGAACTCGGTAAAATCCTTGAAACTAATGGTTCATCAGAAGATGCGCTGCTGAATTTCAAGCGGGCACTGGTTGCAAATCCGGCTGAAATGAATGATAAACAAAAATTCGAAATTGTATACAAAATCGGATTGCTGCAGCGAAAAATTGGGCGAACCGGGGAAGCAATCAAAACCCTTTCGGGCGCCCTGAATTTATCGCCCGAACGGGAAACACAGGGGGATATATATCAGAAATTGGGCGAATTGAATGAAGAGGTGGGTAATATCGATCGCGCAATAGAATGCTATTCAAAAGCGCGCAGGCTAATGCCGCAAAATGCGTCGATCATCGAGAAACAGATTGCCTCGCTTCAAAAAGCCAAACATCTTCATCAAACGTATAATGAGGGATTAGCGCATCTGAGGCTCAAACGATACCAGGAGGCGATTGCTGCCCTTGAAAAAGTCGTTTCGGCAGATTCGGGATTCAAAGATGCAAAGTCAAATTTGGAGAAAGCGCGTCGTGAATTTGATGAGCTTCAAAAAACGTCTGAATGGGCAAAAACCTATAATAACCGGGTTGAACAAATCGCGGGACAGAGCGGGGACCAGGCAGGGCAACTATTCAGAAAGCTGGTTGAAACTCACCCGATCGATGGCGACTCAGGCACCTCTATACAAGCATCATCCGCCAAATTAACTACAGCCCGGCAACGGCAGGCTGATTCATTATATAACATCGGGCTGACTGAATTCAATAAAAAGAATTGGGTGCGAGCAATTTACATCTTCAATCGGGTCCTCAAATCCGATCCGGCACACACCGAGGCAAAACGAAAACGGCAGCAGGCAAGATGGGTGCTGAGAAATGAAAAAAAAGATACCATGAAAGAGCAATATTATGTGCAGGGAGTCGATGCGTACCAGCTGAACGATTGGATAGCTGCAATCGAAATGTTTGAAAGGCTGGTTGAAATTGATCCCGGCTATAAAGATGCTCAGCAATTATTGACGGGGGTGCGACAGGCGCAGGCAAAACAAAATTCACTGGATGAGCTCGATTCGCTTTATCAGAGTGGAATCCAGCTTTCGAAACAAGGTGACTGGCTGAATGCGCTGATTGTCTTCGAAAAAGTGCAAATGATAAATCCTGAATATAAAGCGGTTAAATCATTTTCTGCCGAAGCCCGGCAGGCGCTCGCAGGGCAATCCCCGAGGGATTTAAGCAGAAAAACGCCGCTTGAAGCGAATGACTCGGGATGGGTAAAAATCGTTGCCGTATTGATGATAACGTTGCTGGTTTTCGCAGTACTGATTTTCATCCCTGCCATACGCGGCAAACTGTTTATACTTCGCGGCAAAACAGAGCAAGCGAGCCAGGTCTACCAGCGGATGTATGAGAAGCACCCGCGTAATTTGAAATTATGCCTTAATCTGGGAAATATGCTTTACAAATTGCATCGAGAGGATGAAAAAGCAGTGAAAATTTATGAAACCATTTTAAGACATGGTTTGGATACGCCTTATAAAAAAGGAATATCAACAATCGTGGCGTATCATTACCTGAAAAACGGAAATGCCGATCAAGATAAAATCAAAATCCTTGAACAAGCTCTGAGTTCAGAAATCAACCATATAAACCCAACCATAGGATAAATTCAAATGAAAAGGAAAGTCAGCTCCCACGGGAAGCTCATTTTAGAAATGTTGTTTGCATGCCTGCTTTTGCAAACATATCCAGCCATCTCCCAAAATAAAGAAGCGATAAAATGGTTCGATAAAGGTAAAAAGGCGAGTAAACTCGATCAGAAAATTACATTCTTTCTGAAGGCAACCACAATCGACCCATCCTACACGGAAGCCTATTACCAACTTGCTCTTGCTTATAAATCCGATGGTCAACTGGACAAAGCCCGGCAGTTCCTCGGCAGGGCGCTCATTTCACGTCCCAACTATATGAAGAGCGATATCCGGTTGAAAATTGTCTACGAAATGGGTGTCATTCAGCATAAACTCGGACAATTGCGAGATGCTAAAAAATCGCTTGTCGGTGCCCTTAATTTAGATGGTGAAAAAAAAGACAAATTAGCCGTACTCGATGAATTAGGGCAGGTATTGATCGAAACCGGGGAATACGACCTGGCAATCACCTATTATAGCCAGGCAGCGCGACTCGATCCAAAGAATTCGCAGTATACCACCCAGATTGAAAACGCCAGGCGTTTGAAAGAAATCGATCATTTCTATGCCCAGGGAATCCAGTCGTATCGCGAACGCCGCTTTCAACGGGCGATCGCGAATTTTGAAAAAGTTCTCGCCCTTGATGAGAATTTTAAAGACGCCCCGGATAAATTAAAGGAATCCAAACATGCACTGGCAACTCAAAAAGAAAACGAGAAAGAATGGCGCAGCAAATATGGTTCGAACCTGACCGGTCTTTATTCGGAAGACGAACGTAGACGGGAAATCGGGAAAAATCTGGAAACAACAATTAAAAAAGCTGATGATACGCGATCCATGACCTTTGCCAATCCCTCCGAGGCATCCTATCACCAGGGAATGGCATATTTGGAGGAACAACAATGGGAAAAAGCGATCCAGGCTTTTGAATTTGTAGTAAGCATTTCGCCGGGCTTTCTGGATACTGAAGAACAATTAAAAAAAGCTCAGATTGGTCTCCAAAACAGCACACAGGAGCGAATTCTGGAACGATATTATGAAGAGGGCATTTCGCTGCTCGAAAGCCGGCAATGGGTGAAATCGATTATTGCGTTTGAAAAAGTATTGAGGCTAGATCCGAAACATAGCTATGCCAAAACGCGCTTGAAAGAAGCGCAGGAAGAATTGAAACTGGAAGGCGCGGAAGCAGCTAAGAAGCGCTATTATGAACAAGCAATGGCGGCTTATTATTACAAAGACTGGGTTCTGGCGGTTACGTTATTCGAAAAGCTTCGCAATCTGGATCCAAAATACAAGGATGTTGATGAAAAACTGACCTTTGCGCAATCGCAAATCGATAAGTGGAAACAAAATCAGGAATGGGTTCAATTTTACAAACAGGGCGAAGACGCACTGAATGGTAAAAGATGGCTCGATGCAGTCATTGCATTCGGCAAAGCCGAAATGCTGAATCCAAGCTACCGCGATGTGAAAATAAAACTGTTGAAAGCCCAGGATGAATTGACACGTCAGGCGTCATCCGGTACCGCACAACCGCCTTCAACCAGCGTAAAAATTCGCATGATTGGATTCTGGGTGCTGCTCGTTCTCGGCATTATTGGTCCTGTTATCGGAATTTTTATTTTCGGTCCTTCGTTGCGCGGTCGATTTTTGCTGGTCATGGGTTTGCACGATAGAGCAAGCAAATTATATGCGCAACTCATTGAAAAAGGAACGATTAGCGATAAATTGCTAATGGCGCTCTTGAACCTTTACATGTCGCAAAATCGCCAGGACGATTTGGCAATCAAAATATATGAACGCGCTCTGCGGCTTAATCTCGGTCTGGATGAAAAGCAGAAAGAAGAAATCATCACCTACGTCGCCCAGTATTATATCCAGAATTGGGAAAGCGATGCCAGAGAGATCGATCAGAGACTTGAAGAATCCCTGAAAACCGAATCCAGGAATATCATCAATACAGCAGACTGAATTCATGGCAGATTATCTGGAAAATAAAGCTCGTCTTGTCCGTATTTTATCATCGCTCAGCCAGGTCGATATTGAAAACGATAATTATGAGCAGGCTATTCAAAAATGTGAAAAAATACTCGAATTGGGGGTTGAAGAGCCTTCAATCTATGCACTGCTCAGTACCGCCTATTTAAAACTCGACCGGTTTGATACCAAAGCGCTGAATGTTTATCACAAGACATTGCGCTTTCAACCCAACAATCGTGCTATCAGTACACGACTGAGCGAATATTACATCCAGTCGAACAGGGATGACAGGGATGCTTTGGATTGCTACCATCACGCTCTTCGGTTCAGCACTCCGATGCTGAAACCTGTGGTGCAAAAACTGCTAACTATCTATTTAAGCAAGGGATCAATTGATAAAGCCCATGGAGTGATCCGTCAAACGATTCACATTCCCGAAGTCGCTGCGGATACGATGATGCGTTATTTGCATTTCGAGTTCAAAAACGGAAATGCTGATGACGCCCAATCCGTATTAACCCAGGCTTTTAAAAAAACACGGAATTCAATCTATTTGAAAGCGTTGTGCCAGATTTATGTTGTCAAAAACAAGGCGTTCTTCGAAGATACCGCGTCGCTTAACGTGACGCATGACGAGTACCATGCAGGTTGCTCATTTCTTGAACAAATCAACCGGATCGAGACGCTAAATGACGTGCAACTGGCTCTCGATCTAAGCTATCTGATTGCGGCTTTTAAGCATCGCACAGGTACAATCCAAAGCGCTGGTGCTGAGGAATATGAAATATTTCTCGTTGAAAGCCCGCGCCAAAAAATAATATCCGACGGCTTTGACAATCCCATCGAGACAGAATCATTGCGATTTAATTTTTATGACCATATCTGGTCAAAATTAGCTCCGAATATAACGGCTGCCCTTGATCGAAAAATGAAGCAATCGCCTGAGCAAATCGCTGGTAAAAAATACGGGATTTGTATTGTTATCCAGCAAATTCAACAACAACCTGCAGAATCATCAAACGGGAAGAGCCCGGGCAAGCTTGCGGATGCCATCAAACAGGATATTCAGGAGAAATTTGATTCTGCAGGTTCATTTATCATGAGGCAAACTGAGGATAGTATTCTAATACTTGGCGAAAATGCCAAAACGTCTTATCTGACAAGCGTTGATTTGTTGCGGGATATGAGTGAGTTGAATAAAAAGAGCGCCGAGATTGAAAACACCGCCCTCTCAATTGTGCTCAATGAAATATCGCATTCCCTGATGAATGCTCCGGTCGAGGCAGCCAGGGACATTTCTCAGGCGATCAAACTCAGCCAATTCTCTTCGCCAGCATCAGACGGCGCGCAAAATGTGCCCGGTCGATTAGTGCTCTCAAAAGGGATCGTTGCCCAGCTCGAGGATGATGTCTCGCTCAGAATTCGCACCCAGGAAGTGCAGCGCATACCTTTCTGCCCCGGAGACAGCACTTTCTTTGATATTGAGTGGTCGGATCCATTCGATCGCCTGCGGTGCGGCGCTCTTCAAAAACTGGGACGATTCAAAATACTGGAACAGATCGCTTCGGGCGAAAATTATTCGGTATACAAAGGACGCGACCATTTGTTGGAACGGATCGTATTCATCAAAGCGTTACGAGCGCTTTCAGTGCGAGAGGCGCAGCTTAATGAAAAGCTATTCGATCCTTATCTGAAAGATGCCCGGACGGCAAGTACCCTGACTCATAAAAATATTGTGGTAATTTATGACATTGGTGAAGATTCTGGTTTTCTCTATATTGCACGGGAATATATCGATGGCGTTAACTGGAACACATACCGAACTGCGAATGATATCATTGCCAATAACAGAATCGTCAAATTGATGCACCAAATTTGTGAGGCGTTGAATTACGCTCATAAAAATGGCATTTTTCATTTGAATTTGAAGCCAACCAATATCCTGATTGCCGCAAATGACGTTATAAAATTGACTGATTTTGGCGCGCTGAATCGCGATGTACAAACGCAAATCATGCAGAAAAAGGCTATAGCGGACACTGCATATCTTGCTCCCGAACAATTACTCGGTCTTGCGGCTGACGCACGCACTGATATATACTCGCTAGGGGTAATTCTGTTCGAAGCTCTTACAGGCATGAATCCATATAGCGAAGGAACTGAGGCGGCAACCACGGAGAATATACTTAAAAAGCAGGTTCAATTGCCACAAAACGATAAAGTCGGGGCATTTAAAACGCTGGCGCCTCTTGTGAACAAAGCCCTGGCAAAAGACCCGAATGACAGGTTCCAGTCGGTTGGGCAGATGATGTTGAAGCTCTATTCAAATATGAATGGCAATATCAGAAGTTTATTGGTTTAAGCTAGTTGCAAGCGGTTCTTCAATTCAGAGTATTTCAATTTCTTGAATCGAAATCAAAAAGCTTGTCATCCGAATCGCTCATAAAAGTCCTTTTCCATAACAGGCGAGGAATTCTTGTTTCTAAGTCCTTTTTATAAACCATCTAACCAACGGTTTGCACTAAGAATGATCTTAGCAGGATTTCTCGCCTTTCCCTTTTCAAACAGGATTTGGTATATCGATAAACTGGCACGATACATCGAATTCTTCCCTGATCAATCCGCACAATGCCTGAATCCCGAATTTTTCGGTGTTATAATGACCGGCATTAATCACATTCAACCCGGTTTCTTCGATTTCACGCACAAAATTTTCTTTCATATCACCGCAAATGAACGTATCGACACAAAAATTATCGGCTATTCCATAGCTATAGGAACTGCCGCCGCTGATTACTAGAACACGCTTCACGGCTTCGGCGCCAAAATGGAATACCATCGGTTCCGGAGTAATTTTTTCGCGGATCAACGTGATAAAATCAGCAAATGCCAGCGATCGTTGATACTCGCCGATGAATCCGACATCCACAGCCGCACTTTGCGCTAATTTCAACTCCGCCAAAATTCTGGCATTATTCCCCAATTGCGGGTGTGCATCCAGCGGCAGATGATAGGCAAGCAAATTAATATCGTCCCGAAGCAGCATCAAGAGCCGCTGTTTCTGAAAACCGGTCAACGCGAGCAGCGGTTGTTTTTTCCAGAAAAGCCCGTGATGCACCAGTACCAAATCCGCCGACTCCCGCGACGCTTGTTGAAATAAACGTTGGCTGGCAGATACACCGGCAACAATTTTACGTATTTCTTCCTTGCCTTCCACTTGAAGACCGTTCACACAGCCATCATCGAAATCTGCGACTGATAAATATTGTGCCAGAAATTCAACCAGGGTTTTACATTTTACCATGTTTGCATATTTCCAGTGTGGTTAATCGCGCTTTTGATCCTTCGGGCGCCTGTCTTTTGAAGTCTCACCGGCTCGCTTGAATTTTTGAATACCTGCTTTCGAAAGGTGATTCTTGCGGTTTCGTTTTTTTAAAAATAGCAAAAAAAGCTTTTGAGTCATATTCATTTTAAGATCACCTCAATCTTTCATCCGGTGGCACGAGCCAGCATTGGAAGGTTATTTTTTAAAAAATCATTAATTTAAATTCGTTAATCCCTTATTGAAAACTTGTGTTTTGATGCTAGACGGATATCATCGCTTCTCCGCTTCCGGTGCGTTTCTTCGATGATGGCTGCGTTCGGATAGACTATCATTCGCTTTCGACAATGAATTTGTGATACCTCCCCATCCAGTATGGCAGCAGAAATGCTGCACCGTCGTCTTCACCGTATCCGCCACCACCGCCATCCAATTGATACGGGTTACCATTCCATTTCATCGCCGGTCTTTCATCCGGCGGTAGCACGGTTAAATTTTGAGGATTGTTGAAGCGGTCGGCGCGGGGATCGATTCGCATATCCGCTCGTTGGCTATTTTGAATCGTCCACGTGATGAGATCCACAGGATATCGTTCGAGCGATTCTACAGCATCTTCGAGCCCCAGGGATCGTTGCAGCGCAAAACTGGCGATAAAATTCCACAGCGGGCATTTTTCTGGTGCTTCGTATTTCCAACTCCGCTCCATAGATTGCCGGAAAATCGGCACATATTCCTGTTCATCCGCGTAGCTGAACAGGGT
Organism: Candidatus Zhuqueibacterota bacterium; assembly: GCA_016927835.1. GTDB lineage: Bacteria > Zhuqueibacterota > Zhuqueibacteria > Thermofontimicrobiales > Sulfurfontimicrobiaceae > Sulfurfontimicrobium. Next base: position 30,660 of record JAFGMA010000330.1, read on the forward strand.
GTAGTAAGGCAGGAACGCCAATTCATCATCTGAATGATTGATCTCACCCGGGAACATAATTTTCTGGTTCACCATATTCTGCGCATACCCATAATTCTCTATCAAATTTCGGTATTCATTCAGATAGCGTTCCTTGCCGGTGACATGATACGCTGCCCGCAAAAATGCCAGAATTTGAAGCGAATTCAAGCCGTGCTCGATGAACCACGATGGTGTATTCAATGAATCCGGGCACCAGACAGCCCATCTCGTTGGCAGACCATCGAGATCGATCATGCAATAGTTATTGTCCAGAATATGATCGGTAATGCGTTCAACCAAAGCGCTGACCCGATTTTTATAATCGTCTTCAGCCACCAGATCGTAAAACAATGTATACGCGAAATAATGACCCACAATTTCATCCGAGCTGGTATCCCCTTTCCACATCCATTTTTTATCGGCAGAAAGATGCCATTCTCCCCCGGTTTCGCGAAATTTTTCGACCTCAATGAACGAACGCGACACAAATCCGGATCGTCCGTTAATACGTTCCAGGCGCTCCATCGCCTCGTAGGAACGAATTGCCTTTTGCTTGGCTTCATCAGACCGGGTAACGGCATACCGAAAGCATTCAGCCGCCAGATAAATCGATGTCCAGAGCCCGTCATTATCATTATCCACCAGCATGTTCGTTGACAAATCGCCGGGTGAAAGCAATCGGCTGCCCGAGACCAGCCCGTGCCGATTGTGGCGCTTTTCGATTATATCTTCATAGATTCTGGTTTTTTCGAACAATGTCATGTTGCGCGCCTCAATTTTGCTAATCCCTTGAGACGTCGCGATCCAAATCGTACCATCCGCTGAAATTGCCATATCATTGACCTGATCGTGGGGCAGCCAACGTTTGCTTGCGTAATACTTCCAGGCACCATCTAATGTAAATTTGATTGCGCCCCGCGAAGTACCAAACCAGATTGCGTCATTTGTACTGGCGATGCAGCGGATATCTTCATACGGCAAGCCATTTTCACCGGTATAAAGGGTGCGAATCCCCTGCATGTCAAAACAAACCGCTCCACCCCGGAATCCTATCCAGACATCCCCGGTAGCAGTCGTGTGAATCGCCTGATTTGGCAAAAACACCAGGTAATTGCCCAACTGCTTCGTCCGCGCTTCCGGAGTCGAGATGAAAATTCCTTCAGGTGTGCCGACCCAAAGCGTATTATTCTCTCCGATGAAGCTTTTTTCGATGTGTTCGAGTACATCGAGAGGTTTGGCTTCCTGTTTGTGCCAGCTACCATTCTTTTTTGCAAAAATCTCATCTCCCCAAAGCACCCACGGCACATTATGCTCATCAAAATGAATTCCCTTCACAGCTTTTCCTGCGAAAAACGGCTCCTCCTTCCAGCACGAATCCCGATACACCCAGATGCCACACGCGGTAGCTGCCCACACATTTCCGGCTTCATCCATACACACAGCATTGATATTATTGCAACTCTCAGCCGGTGAGTCGATCAGAAGATTTGATTGAAATTCTTGCAAAAACGGGGAAACTTCAACAGGTTCAATATATGGTGAGCAAGTCAGGCAGCATCCAGCGCAAAGCGACAATACCAGTAGCGTGTTTTTCAACATGGCATCTCCTGTTTCAGTGTAGCGTGAACTGGATTTTTTAACCGGGGTTATTGATCCAGGCAATCGATTATGACTTTTAAAAAGATGAAAATTTGCCCAATCATTTCATCGCGTATTTCACCTTGCCCGTCATCTTCATCGCTTTCAAAAAGCGCTTCAACAACATACCGCAGCACTTCTTTTTGGTTATAGCCTTCAATTATTTTTTCGACGGTCTGGATGAAATCATCCTCAGATTCGCCTTCCAGGTATTCGAGCATTTTCATGTTTTTATCTTCGATTTCTTCCAGCGTCGTCTCGGTGACCAATTCGATGTTATGAGCTCCGGCTTCCATCATCTGCCAGACAGTGGTGCCAAGGTAAAGCAGCAACTCGCTTTCACTCTCATTCAGCAAGCTGTCACTCATCGCCATCAAATACGCCAAAATCATTGGTTGGCTTTCGCTGAAATCGCGGACCACTGTCTGAATTTTTGAGGGCGTCAATTGCGCCTGTCGCTTCCATGTTTGCTCGACAAGCTTCGCTGATATGGGTTTCATATTTCCTCCTTCATTTAAAAAATGGGAGCCAATGCTGATCTATCAAGGAGTGCGGGCTAATTTGAAAGGACAATTTATCTGTGTCTTTTTCCATAAACCAGGTGACTGCGCCCAACAAACCCGATTTTTTTTCATCCTTAAACGCGTGGTCTTCGGAATTATTTCGTGGCGGTTGCTTGAGCCGAACGAGACACGTGCCCTTCCGTATGCTGATAATGACTAATTTCATAAATGGATACGCTTCCCGGCGATGGAAAAAGAAACAGGCAGCCTGGAGCTTAAGCCACCTGTTGTTTTTGCGGGAATGCGTGAGAATCGAACTCACCTGTCACGACTCTTGCCGCAACACAACGGGTTTGAAGCCCGCGAGGCCCACCAGGTACCCTTCCATTCCCATATTGTATATGTCGCATTAACATGAAATTGCAGAATAAATTCAAGATGTTGAAGATAAATGCAGGGCAGACAGAAAATCCTTTCTGCCGCGAGGCAATATACAAAAAAAAAAAACGTTTGACAAGTAAAAATTTTATATATCAACGAACGCAAACTCCGAGAATGTGCAAGTTTGGAATTCGCCTTCAACGTGGGATTCACATGAATGCATACGTCGATCACAGGCAGCATCGGCAATCCATACGAAATTGCAATCTGCAATCAATGCTTGACTCAAACTGTATTTTTTTCTATATTTGTAACGCTCAAAGAAAATATATGTGCAGTTGCTAAAATTGACTGCAAACCTGAAAACAGGAACCATTTAGCCGGTCAAACCAGAATTTCACAGAGAGAGATTCATCATGAAAATCATTTACACTTGCCGAAAAATAGCCCTGTCAGTTGTCATTTGCCTCCGGGTTTTTACTGCTCCTGCTTTTTCGCAACAGAGCACCAAAATCCATTGGGATAAAATCGCGTTTCCGGTGATCACGATTGAGGATTCCGTGCTCATGGAAAAATTAGCCGACGAACTACTGGTTCTGATCGATTCGACAACCACCGATTTTGCGCTGGTCGATCTGAATTTTGATGGCTTTGGTTTGAATGACATCCTGATCGTTCATCCGTCAAATGAGATCTACTTTTTAGATAAAGTCACCAAAAACGCTGCGGAAATGCTGCGGGGGAGACCACCTTATGATATTCATTCGATGGTGCTGGCAAATGGCGCTGCTGTGGCGGAACTGAAATCAACGGAACTTGACTATGTTCCGATTGTCAAAGTGCTGCATCAAATCGTGGAAAAAATCTACGGTTCAATTCCGTTGAGAATTTTTTATGGTCAGGATGAATCAGGAATCCAGTTTGAATTGCTGAAGCTTGAAAATAAGCAGCAAAACAGCGATGAGGTGAAACCGGATACAATGTCGAGCCCTGAAAAATGATGCGCTATCGATATCGATTACCGCCCCACATATCGGGATCGCTGCCCAGATGATCGAATAGCGGTTGACTGATTTCCCGCAGCTCTGCCACTATTTCCTCTGATAATCGCACTTCAGCGGCTTTCAGATTTTCCGATAATTGAGCACGATTTCTCGCCCCCGGAATAACGCTGCCAACGCCAGGTTGCTGAATCAGCCAGGCTAAACTCATGGGAGCCAGTGCTGCGCCGATTTTCGAGCAAACGGCTTGCAACCTTGACAGCGCCTCAAAGGCGAGTGCCAATGCATCTCCCCGGTACAACCGCGTCCCTGCACGATTGCCTTCAGGAATATCGGACGCTGTTTTGAATTTTCCCGTAAGCAATCCCTGCGCCAGCGGACTATACGCGACAATGCTGATATTTTCCGCAATGCACTTTTGAAGAATCCCGGCTTCGAGCATTCTCCAAAATAAATTATAAGGCACTTGATTGGCGGCGACTTCGCTCAATTCGACAATATCTGTTAAATCCCCGACTCCAAAATTTGAAACGCCGATATGCCGAATCTTTCCCTGCTCCTTCGCGCGCAGCATGCTATTCACGGTTTCTTCGAAGGGGATAGTTCGACTGGGCCAATGAATGGTGTACAGATCGATATAATCTGTTTGCAATCGCCGCAGACTATCTTCCAAAGCAGTTGGCAATTCATCGGCTGCAAGGTGTTTTCCCGATACTTTGGTGGAAATTATCACCTTCTCACGCCTGCCGGCAAGTGCTTTGCCGAGTACCTTTTCGGAATGCCCCCTGCCATATCCTTCAGCCGTATCGAAAAAATTGACGCCGGCATCGATGGCAACATGCACCGTATTCAGGGCTTCATTTTCATCAATCGCACCCCATTCGCGATCGTTCGAAAATACCCAGCATCCGAATCCGATCTCCGATACCATCAGTTCGCTTTTCCCCAATCGGTTCAATTTCATTCTCTGCTCCTGTTTGAAAATGCTCTTTTTACAAATTCAAGTCTGACATCAGCGCTGTTGGTCTAAGATCGCCGTTTCAGTCCGACCGCGGCTACTTGCCCGTGATCTGTGAAATAGCTTCGTGGATTTCCAGCTTGTTTTCGAACACGCTCAATCCGGATGTCGCATCCAGCAGCTTGTACACGCGTTCGATGTGCTTGGTTTCAAACCGATTTGCGGTATGATGCAGGATCATTCTTTTAGGTGCGAGTAGCGCAGCCGCCGTCGAAAAATCACCGGCTTTGCGAAAACCGGCTATGAAAAATGATTTAATATAGGTGTCATCGTCAGTATTATTAAAGCCGTTCACGTCGACGACGAGGCAATCAATCCACCGTGGAACCATTGATGTTGCCAACAGGCTCCAGAGCCCGGCTTCTTCGCAGCCAATGACACTAATTTCCTTGAAACCGGATTGCCGCAAAAAGGCGATGGCGGTGATTATATCATGAATTTTCAGCGCTAAATCCGGTGCATTGAACGTTGTAAAGTTTGGCACTTGCGCTTCCCGCTCGATTTGATGTGAGAGTAGAGAAAACTCCCCTACCCCATACGGATCGATCGACAGCAGCGAAACGCCCTTTTGAAGCTGGTCAGCAACCCATTTTCGGGGCGCCTTCTGCTCAAGATCGAAACAATCGAGTTTTCCGCGGGGCGAAATATGCAACAACGCGACTTTCAAAGCCTTGTTTTTTTCCGGTTGAAGGAAGAGCGAAGGAATGACGTCCTTACCGTCAATTCTGCCCATTCCAAACACATCGGCAGTGAATTCTTTCCCGACCGAAGTGCCCTGCCCCTTCATCCTGAGTACCTTTTTGATGACGCGTCCCGAAACCGGCAATTTGACATCCAGCGCGTTTGCCAGCAGGTACCCCATTGTCGATTTATAATCCTCGATCTCGGTTTTCGTGCCCGGATAGCTCGATTTAACGAACTGCCTTGCGCGCTCCAGCAGTTCCTTTTCTATTTCCGCTGCATTTTTGCCAGGCACTGGCTCATCGTCGGGGAAAGCCAACAAAGCCTCGCTCGATTCCGCTTTAAATGGGCGCTCCTTCACCGCCTGCCAATCGGCTTGCCGCCCCAGCCAACGTGCCATCCATTTATAAACTGCCTCACGGGAATCGCGATTGTAATTATGCCCATAATCAAACTGGTGAATTTCAATACGTTCCGGCTTTCCATAGAGCGCATATATTTTTTGCATATCTTTGAACGCCCAATCAGGACTATGCCGCGTCCAGTCACCGGTGCATGCGATTAGTAACAATGGCTTCGGCGCCATCAAAGCCGCAATTTCGGCATTATACGTATCCAATCGAAGATGGGGCGCATTTTCGCAGCGACACCCTCCCTGGAATACGCTCGAAATCATATTCACCGGCGCAGCCACCTGTACGCGTTCATCCACAGCCGCAAGCATAAATGTCTGAGTGCCTCCTCCGGATGCCCCGGTGCAGCCGATTCGAGTCGAATCGACTTGCGGCAGACTGCACACAAAATCAACCGCTCGGATGCTGTTCCAGGTCTGGAGGCTCATGAGATCATAGCCCCACAGGGACAGTTGCTGGTTAAAATCCTCATGGAGCAGTTGTTTGCTGTCGTTGTAGCCAACCATGCTGTACGAAAACGTCACGAATCCCTGAAGGGCAAAATTAATGCACCTGCCAGGGACCGACACGGTTTCGTCATCAGCCAGGCGCCCCTCACCCCAATGTCCGTGCGGACACAATATTCCCGGAAACGGTCCGGCGCCATCAGGGCGATACAAATTGCCGGTCACATAAAATCCGGGAATACTCTCGAAAACCACCTTTTCCACCGAATAGCCCGCGCGCTCGGTTTTATCGAATATACGCGCATTCAACGGCGTTTTCGGGGGCGGCGGAAACAGCCCAAGCGCCGCGAGTAGATGCTTTTTAAGGTTCCGGGCGCGCTCCTGCCACTGATCAAGTGAAGCATACTCCGGAAATTGCTGAATTGAAGTGATATAGCGAATCGCATCATATCGTCCGTCCTTGAGCAACCAGGGACGACCGGGAAACACCTGGCAGAATTCAAATGCATCTTCGGGATTGCGCTCTGAGGTTGACAGGTAAACAAAACCCATCCCTTGCAACTTAGACTCTGCTCGAGTGAGACGCAGCAAATGGTTTCCATTCTTTTTAAGTTGAATCGATCCCAGCTTTTTCCAGGTGTACAGGCTTCCTTCCCCGCTTGCCGGATCGGTTCGAAAAACCTGGTTATCGATTACAAATTCAACCGAACGTCCCTGCTGTGCATAAACCCAGACATGATAAGCGCCAGTTCTGTGCAACGTTAAAGGCATGCTTGCTTTCGCTGAATCTGTAAAAACCAGCAACTGCTGACGATTGAGCAGCACATAATCAGCCTCTGACGATCTGAGAGATGAAACAGAGGTCATAATGACGATCCCCATTAAATATATGAAATTGTGCACGTGCTGTATTCTCATCTAATTTCCTTCCATGATTAGGACTTGCCGGATAGTAAAACCTTTCTCAACGAAAAAAAACAGCAATTATCGGCTATCGTCGTGAGTTGGCTTGAGGAAAATTGCTGATGAATGTGCGGAAACGCTTGAAAAATACCCTCGTTGCGGGTTTTCCGGCATTCGCCCGTCCAACCTAACCGGCATCAGTATTCCTGGAGCAGCACCGAAAAACCATCCAATTCCAAATCCAGTTCAACGCAATTGCCCTGGATCGCAGAGTTTGTCTTGATGCCGCTGCGTTGAAGGAACGGAATCGCCCGCTTCAGGAATTGCGTTCCGATTACCAGTTCGCCGGCTGCCCCAACGCCATCGTCTTTCTTCAACGAAAACGCATCAGAAAATTGAACCATAGAATTCGATAGGCTGATGGGCAAATTGAAAACTGCTTGAAACTGGCGCGCAAGTGCTGCCGCCCGATCGAGCCTCTCCGCTTTCAATCGTACACCAATGATTCTGAATCCCAGCATAACGGTGAGTGCTTCCCTGACCAGATGAGTGATCTCATCAAATTTTTTGGTGCTGATCAATTCGGCTTTGACCATCCAGCTTCCGCCGCAAGCCAGTACTTTGTTGAATTTCAGATAAGGTAATAAATTTTCCGCATTGATGCCACCGGTGGGAATAAATTTGACGTCACTATAAGGTGCGCTCATCGATTTCAGCATCTCCAATCCGCCCAACGATTCCGCCGGGAAGAATTTAAGCACTTTCAAGCCCCGTTCAAGCGCAGCTTCCAATTCGGATGGCGTGCTGATACCCGGTGTGACAGTTACGTTCTGTTCGAGGCAATAATCCACCACTTTTGGATTGAATCCCGGCGAAACAATGAATTTTGCGCCGGCATCGATGGCACGCTGCGCCTGATCGGTTGTCAAAACAGTGCCCGCGCCCACGAAGACCTCCGGATAGGCAGCACTGATATTTTTAATCGCCTGTTCAGCCGCTGCGGTGCGAAACGTTACTTCAGCCGCGGGCAGTCCTCCGTCGATCAGCGCTTTCGTCAACGGTACAGCGTCTTCGGCGGATTCTATTTTGATGACGGGTATGATCCCGAATTCCTCCAGCATATCTGGTATTGATTTTGACATTCCTCTTTCTCCTTTATTCATCCCAAATATTCGATTCATTTTCCAAAGGCAAATAAATGACGCTATTTTCCCTGGCGGATTTATACATAGCAAGCGCGATTTCAAGCGTTCCGCGCGCCAGGGGAACCGCGATAATGGGTTCCCGCTGCATTTGAATCGCTTCGACCATATCTTCGATGACGGCTTGATGGTCGAAATACGCAAAGTCAGCCGGACCAGAGGCGCCGGTCAAAATTTCAGCGCTGCCGATGTTTCGTATGGTTTCATCTTCCGGCTGTTCATCTTTGAATTTCCAGGTTTCGATGCGTTCGCCAACGATGATGGCATTGCCATCGGTGCCATTGATCTCGATACGCAATTCCGTTCCGGGCCAAAAAGCAGTGGACGCTTCCACAACGCCGCGGGCGCCATTGGAAAATTCAAGAAATGCGAGCAGGGTGTCTTCCAGCCGCACATCGGGATGCGCAAGGTTGCTCATCTGCGCTTGCACCGATTTGACAGAACCGGCAAGATAGTATAACAGATCGATATAATGGAAAGCATGCTGAATCGTAACGCCTGCTCCGAAACGGCGGGAACTGCGCCAGGCATCGCTGTGATAATAATCCGGCGAGCGATACCATTTCATGAATGCATCCGCGTGGAGCAACCTGCCGAAGCGCCCGGAATCGATCGCGCGTTTGACCGCCTGCACCGCTTTTCGAACGCGGCATTGCAGCGACACCCCAAATTTCACACCGTGGTCGCGGCAGGCGCGAATCATAATATCGGTATCTTTCAGCGACATTGCCGGTGGCTTTTCGACCAACACGTGCTTGCCAGCCGCTGCGCACGCCATCACCGCATCAAAATGCAGATGATTTGGCGTCAGCACATTGACAACGCTGATCCGATCATCGCCCAGCATCTCTTCGAGGGTGGCATACGCCCGGCAATCGTATTCTTCACAGAACGCTTTCAATCGCTTCGGATCGATATCAACGGCTGCTATCAATTTTGCTTTCTTTGAATTGATGAGCGATTTTGCATGAAACGGTGCCACCAGTCCCGTGCCTAAAAGCCCAAAACCTGGCTTAGTGTCCATTCGAGTCTCCGTATTAAATTTTTTATTTTGAAATCTGATGTTTATTGCCATCCAGTCGGGATTAGAATTTCGAAGCCTGCTACGGCAGAAGAACCGCTTTGATGACTTTCAACTCTTCAATCGCTTTGAAAACGCTTTCCCATTCAGACAATGGTCTGGCATGCGATATGAGCGGTTTGAGTTGAATGCGCCCCGAGGCAACCAGGCGAATTGATGTTTCCCAGGAGGTGTAGCTGGTGGATAAATTGAAAAATAGATCAGCCACCTTGAACATAGCCTTATCCCAGGGAAACTCTATTTTATCCCGGCTGGTTAATCCGATCGCACAGATGCGTCCTTTTTTCCGAATCAACTCAACTGCCAGTGCGATTGCGGGAGCTGCCCCGCTGGCATCAATCGCCAGGTCGATCCCGGCGCCATCGGTCATTTCCAGCGCAGCCTGAACCGGATCTTCTCGTTCCAGGTTAATCACCCGGTCGATTCCCAGTTCGCGGGCTTTTTTCAGGCGAATGGCTTCGTCCTGCCCGGTACCGATGAGCATCACGCCCCGCGCACCAGCAGCTTTGCAAACCAGGGCTGCCAGCAGCCCGATGGGTCCCGGACCAGTAATCGAGACAAAATCACCGGCATATATTTTAGCCCGTTCGATGATATCGTGCACGGTATTTGCCAGCGGCTCGATCAGTGCCGCCTCTTCCCATGAGATATTTTCCGGTATTTTGTGCAACAGCATTTCCGGCATTTTCAAAAACGGCGCCATCCCGCCGTGAATGCCCCATCCCGGCGAACGTTTCATGGGACAAATTTGGATATTCCCGGTGCGGCAGAGGGTGCATTTTCCGCACGCCTGCGTATGTGGTTCACCTACCACGCGATCCCCGACTTTAAAATTGTTGACGTCCGCGCCAATCTCCACAATTTCGCCGGCGAATTCATGTCCCAAAATCACCGGAGGCCAATACGGGAAACGGTCGTGCAACACATGGATATCCGTACCGCAAACACCACAAACATGAACGCGAATCAGCACTTCACCGGCTTGAGGTTTCGGCTCTGGCATTTCCATCAATTCAAGGTTGCCGGGACCTTTTTTAGTCTTCACAAGAGCGAGCATAATCGGTATCCTTAAAATATATTCATATAAATAGTTAGTACATCAATCAGCGCCAATTTTTTCCATGAATTCGCCGATTTCGCGCTGGCTCAAATTTTCATCATCCGCCAATTGATGCCAGTCAGGTTGAATTTCGCCAAGCCTCAGCGCTTTTTGAATCAATTGTATTTCGAGCCTCGAAAACGTACGCGCGCAAAGCACATAATCCTCAAACGCTTCCCAGGCGATTGGCACCACCTTTTGGACAATCTGCGCCATGATGCGGGCGTACTCGCGGATTTCGAATTGGGCATGTTCATCGAGCCGCAATTTCAAAAAGTGCATCAAATTGTTCAGATCAATCTTCCAATACCATTCGGTGTACAGCGAAACGGGCAGGTTAATCCTCGCCAATTCGCGGGCGATCCCGGAATTTTCCATCTGCTGATAATCCTGCCACGCCTGCTCCGTTGATTTCCTCAGGAGTTCCAGTACCTGAAGCTGCAATTCCCCCGGCACAGCCACCTCTCCCCTGCCCTGCCGATTGGTTTCCGATTGATATCGCAGCGTTTCAGGTTCCGGCAGATAAAATTCATTGATCGCTTTGGAATAGCGCAGCGAGTACTCGTTCACATTGGCGGTTCGATGCCGAATCCATTGGCGCGCCACGAATATTGGTAATTTGCAATGAAACTTGAATTCAACCATTTCAAACGGCGTTGTATGTTGATGTCGGAGCAGGTATCGAATCAATCCGCGATCCTGACGTATTTTTTTAGTCCCATGCCCATACGAAACGCGGGCAGCCTGCACAATCGATTCGTCGGAACCCATATAGTCGATCAGGCGAACAAAGCCATGATCGAGACATTTGAATTCTTTTTCTAAAATTTCCTCTGCTGCCGGAACCGTGGTGCGCGCCATCTGGCTCTCCCTTATCTTTTTTGCAGTCACAAGACAATCAAGCCGCTGATAGTTAACGTCAAAAATACAAATTCCATTCTTAAAATGCAAATATTCTTTTTGGTTATCAAGGCACTTTTCAATTCTATCGGAGTTAAACTTTCTTAGTCCCGGGTAGAGCGGTTCAGCCTTCGAGGTTCTGGCTTGATAGTCTTTAGCGGGCTCACCTCGCAAGCGCTGCACTTCCAAAAATGAGACAGAAATTTTCACCTGAGCATACAATATCTTTTCAACGTGTTACAAAAAGCGATTTCAAAGCAGCACTGGAGGATATTTTCATGTTTTTCAAACAGATACTGACAGGCGGTGATCGCAATTTCGGATATCTCATAGCGGATGAAGCTTCGAAGGAAGCGGCGATTGTGGATCCGAGCTACTCGCCCCAAATGCTGGTCGAAGAAGCAAACAAAATGCAATTCAAAATAAAATATATCATCAATACACATGATCATTGCGATCATACCAATGGCAATAAGCGCACTCAGGCGCTGACGGGTGCTCGAATTGTGCAGCATGCAGCAGGGAATGATCGGGCGGACATCAACGTGAAACATGGCGATTCACTGTGGCTGGGTACGCTTGAACTGCGCTTAATTCACACGCCCGGTCACACGCCCGATTCGATGTGCATTTTAGCTGGCAATAAATTATGCACTGGCGATACCCTGTTCGTTGGCAAAGTGGGTGGTACAGACCTGGGCAAAGCTGCCCGGCAAGAATATGACAGCCTGCACGAAAAACTGATGTGTCTGGCGGATGATGTCGAAATTTACCCCGGGCATAATTATGGCGTAACACCGACGTCTACCATTGGCAATGAAAAACACACCAATCCATTTTTGTTACAGCCCGATTTCGATAGTTTTGTGGACCTGAAACGAAATTGGGCGGAATACAAACGCATCCACGGCATTAAATAAATACAGGACTGGCGAATCCACAGCGACAGGCACGCGGGTTGAATTCTAAATTACCGAATGCGATGATAACCACCGGTTTTGGATTGCGCTTAACGCAAATTAATACTTGATTTGTTCGGATTGAATGGTTAAATTTTTGAGTTAGTTCCCTGACTTCGAATTTACGCATCAATAAAAACGCTGCTCTCAAAATGACAAAAGCAAAAGAGATCGAGCTCGTAAAACGAATCGCCGCAGGAGACCAGTCAGGTGAAACCGAGCTTTTCGCCCATTTTAATTTGAGAATTATAAGAAAAGTGCGCCTCAGTCTCGGTGCGGGTAATGAAGATTGGCAGGATGTTGTGAGCGAGATTCAATTGGCGATCCTCGCGAGTCTGCGCAAAGGGATGTTTGACCTCCAAAAGGAGATTCCGCTGGGCTCGTACGTTTATGGCATCATGATGAATAAAATTCGCGATTATTTTAAAGTCGCCAAAAAACGAGCGATGGAGACCCAAATTTCCTCAGCCCATCATGATATCGGAGCTGAGGATGAACCTGAATTTGAAAAGCAGGAAATTCGACTCCTGGTAAAAAATAAACTCGAAAAACTGAGATTGAAGTATAAAGAGGTGCTTTATCTGCGCTACTATAAAAATCTTTCGATCAGTCAAATCAGCGCGGAAATTGACCTTCCGCCAAGACGGGTAAGTGAACGCCTGAATTATGCGATAAAGCTTCTCAGAAAAGAATGCGAAAATTCGAATTTGTTTTCAATATTACAGAACGCTTTGATAATTACATTATAGAATCCGGCTTGAATGCAAACCAGGTTTTGCTTCAATCACGCAGAGCCAGCACAGATGTATCCCGGGGTGATTCCAGATTTTTTGCGCACCAAGACATGCCCCTTCCGCTGGAAAGTAAAATGCGGCTGAAGCAAAAAGCTGATTTTGCCGGACGCCCTCCCGCTTCTTGAATCAATGCCAATATGCAATTAGCGATAATAACCATCAAATTTTTGGAATATGCTGGTGCAATTCGGATTGATGCATTTGATTCAGCGCGACAGGCATTTAATCCTAAAACAATTTTTTTGATCATTCAGGTCAATTTTCATGAAATGTATCTATCCAAATAGAGAAACGCTCATCGAAGCGTATGTGACGGGCAGGCTTTCGACTGAGGAAAAGGAAGCCTTTGATGAACATTGTTTCAATTGTGATATCTGTTTTGATGAGTTGATGCTCAGGGAAGAAATCGTAAATGTGATTCAAGCGGAAACCGATGTTATTTTTGCCGATTATTTAAATCAGCAACATACGCGAAAATCCGGCTTGTTTCAATCATTCGTAAACAAATTTTCAACCGACCGGGCGACTCAACGGATCCGATGGGCATTGGCAGGTGTCAGTGTGGCAGCAATCGCAGTGATCCTGTTTTTCCTGCTCAGATCCCAACGCACACACCCTCCGATTTTGCCGCTGGCGGAAACGCGCATCGCTGCAACGGATAGTCAGGGCAAGCTCCCGGCGGATCCATCGTTTCAGCCGCTGCCGGATTCAGCAAAACCGGATGGACGCCAGGAATTGACGCGCCCAGCTAAGCCGGTTCAAATAGAAGATCAGCTCAAACCCGATGTGGACCGCATCCGAAATATGCCCGATCCGGAGCAACGTCCCGAGGAATTACTCGCCGCGAATTTCACACCCTTGCCATACCTCGAATCGCAATGCGACGATCACCATCGTTCTGCTTCTATTATCATCGAATCACCGAAATCCGGCGCACGAGTCGAGTCACCCATCACGTTCGCCTGGGAACATATCGATGAGGAGATGGTGGCGTTAAGCATTCTCGATAATCGAGGTGACGTCGTTTTCAGCGCCCGACCCGATTCAAATCAATTCATCTGTTCCGAAAAATTGGTACCGGGGCGATATTATTGGAGGCTTGAGAACGGAGAAGACTTGATTTACCTGGGGAAATTTTTTGTAGGAAAGAAATAACGCGCTGACCCGCCTGAAATACCAATCATCAGATAAAAAAGGGGATCGGTTTGAGCCGATCCCCTTAATCATCGCATTACTTCATGAGTATCATTTTCTTCACATCGCTGAATGCGGCTGCTCCGTCTGCCTTCGGTTTTACATGGATACGATAATAATACATGCCTGAAGCAGCC
>JAFGMA010000331.1 GCA_016927835.1 Candidatus Zhuqueibacterota bacterium
AAACTTTTTGGCTCTGGCTTTTCTGGATTAGGTGTCAATTTTTAATTTTACATTTTTAATTTTTAATTCCAGCTTGTCTGGCTTAGGTGATAATAAAGGAATTTGATTATTGGCTGCCAATTCGTAGTAGTACTATAACAGTCTTCGGCAGCAAAAGAAATGATACGAAATTGTAAGCGAAAAATCAAGACTCAAGTTGGTTTTGTGGGTGATGACGCCCGACTTTATGAAAATCAGATACATCACCGCGTACCGATTCATGAGATGATTTTCACCGACCTTGCTCTTCCCCACCTCAGCGACACGGAATACCGGAAATTTCAAACCACTTCCCGAAAAATTCGCGCAGCGAGGTGCCGTAAATATTGCGTTTGATATTCATCCATGTGAGTTGATCGCCCACGGCGTAGTACAGGTATGTCTTGCCCTGCCATTCAATGATATCCGGATCAGAGGCGTTGATGCCCTCATCCAAATCCGTTGCCGACAGTACCGGGTTGGCGCTACTCAATTCCCAATTAATCAAATCTTTGGATCGAGCGATGTAGGTCTCGAAAAAATGCCTGGGTTTTCGGTGTTCCATATACAGCATGTACGTGTATCCATCGACATGGCGAATACAAGGACAGGCGGTGTAACGATCTCTGCCGAACAGGGCTCCGGGAATTTTGTGCCAGGTTTCGAGGTCTTCCGAAAAGGCGAACTTTATCGTGAATGCCGGGTAGGTCGGATCATTCGTTTCATACGCCAGCACAAAGCCATCCTTCACAGCGCACACCGATGAATTGAATAGATGTTCCTGTTCCTGCTGAATAACACAACGCTGCTGCCAATGAACCAGATCGCTTGATTTGAAAAGCGTGACGTCGTTCCAATTATTCTCTTCGAAGCGGGAGGCATAAACATAAAGCACACCATCGTATACCAATCCCGAAGCGAGGCTGTATCCCTCCGCGAATCGCGCCAGTTCATTCTCAGCAGCGACATCGGTCAGGGTGATGAAATAATCTTTCGATGTACCGCCCCGGGCAGGACGGTGGCATTCCAGCAGACAGAGCTTGCCCTGCCACTCAATCGGCGTCACCTCACACATATCCCGGCGAATAAGTTGCTTCTCTTTATAGGTAAATTTTTTCGTTTCGGGCGCCGGCGGCAATATCGATTGAAACGTCTCAACATGCCAGTGTGCCAACCGATGAAATCCGACTGGAAGTGCCTGCTGAAATTGAATGTATGCCTGGACGCAGCCTTTTGTGGTATAGCCAATCTCATTTACCGTTTCCTGTGCCACCCGGACGCCAAAGACTTTATAGCCCATCAACGTGCAATCTTCCAATTCGATATGCATGTATTTCCCATGCTCAACACTTTGGATGATGCCATCAGTCGGGGTGCCGTGTGGTTGCGAAAAATTGAGCGTCACCAGCCGACAACGTGTGAGTCGGATACGTGAGAAGGTTGTGAATCCGAAATTTCCGGCTTTCATTGCGCACTGCGGGCTAACCATGACACAATCTTCGAAGTAAACATCGGGAATTGCCGGCATGGTATCGTTTTCCACCCGAACATACGCACCGGCAGTATCTCCCCACCAATCAAGCGCCCAAAGAACGCAATTCTTAAAAACGATCGGTTCATCATTTCGCGAAAGCACGCTTGCCACGCCGCCGCCAAACGCGCGCCCGATGCTCACACAATTTTCCACACGAATTGTAAACGGTTCCACGCGATTGGTACCGTCCCAGAATAACCCGCCATCACCACCGGTCACATAAAGATGACGCAATTCCCAACGATCCCAGATGCAGGCGGAAAACGTCGCGTCAAGATGCTCTTTGGACCAGCCCTGCGCATAAGCGCGAATGGGTCCCCACCAGTCATAGCTTTTGAATCCCTGCTGACCTGGATCTCCGGAATCGATGATCACATGTCCCGACGTGCCCGATCCGAAGGCGCCATCGAAATCGCCCATTAAAAGATTATAGGCAGTTTTTGATCCTTTGAATTGCGGATATAAATTCGCTTCGAAATATGTGTCAGGTCTGACGATGATACGATGCCCGCCTTCAGCATCCGGAACCGCACTCAGCGCCGCCTGGATGGTTGTGAATGCGTTTTGCCACGAGGAGCCGTCTGAGTTATTGCCCAATTTTGACACAAAAATATCGGTGAAGCGTTTTTGTTTCATAATGGATGTTCCCGTACATTGATGTGTGATGCATATCAGGAGAATGATTGAAAAAATTTTGATGCCGGTTTTCCGCATTTTTTCGCCCCGCGTATCGTTTAAAAAATGATGAATTCAGACGAGAGTGTTTCCTAAAATCGGCGATTGGCTGTCGGCTTATGGCTTTTAGCGCTTAGTATTTCGAGACTTACGGGTATACATTATTTCACCTATTCGGTGATAAACCTGGATCATTCTAATTAATTGAAAATTAATTAGCTAAAAGCCAATCTTTGCACGCCGCAGCCAAATGCGAATCGCTTAATTCATGTATTTACAAAGCACAATCCCGCATATTCTGCCGCCTTAATCCAGCTTGTCGCCATGAAAGCGTTTCAGACAATCAGCCAACCTTCAAAAATCTTTTAAATCCCAGTTGATGTTTGCCGGAGACACTGATTGCATAGAAACCGGGAAACGCATTCGATGGCACGATGAGGTTGATTTTTCCGGGCACACTGGCAGTTTGCGCGGATAAATTGATGCCCGGCGCATTTATGGCGGAATGCTTCGCCGTGCCGCCATCGACTTCACTACCGAACAGGTTATATAATGACAATAACGTCGAATCACCGGGCTGAAGCGGCGGTAATTCATCGAAGCCAACCAGAGCCGGACCACCTGGCTGGCGCAAAATGACCATCGCCCAATTCGTCCGGAGATGCAGCAGCAGATGCTCACCCCGAAGATCCAGTTTCAGCGGCGACCATGTCAAATTTTCGATATCACACAAAATCGCCTCGCTGACTCGATTTGCCAATCCGGGCAAGGTCACACTGTAATCAACATGGTTATCACTGAGCTGCACGTCCCACAACCAATTGAAAGCGTCATCGCAATTCGAACGGGCAACCACCAATGCCCAATAGCCGGTTCCTTCAAAGAGGCGAGTGACACATCTCGTATCCGAAGCAGTCGGAATTTCCTGCGGCATCGCTCCCCAAACCAGCGCGTCATGTACCGGAAAACGCGCGCAAATTCCGTTTTCATCCTCAGGTGTCAGGCTGGCGCTGTTGCAGCCGCCGCCAGAAAATCCGGATAGTGATCCCCAGATGGGACTGCATGCGGAATACACGTATGGGCGGAAAGATTCAAGCGCCAGACGCATCAAGGGCAGATCACGCGAGCAGGCGCTGTTGAGCGCACCGTGAAACCAGGGAGAAAACCAGTCGGCGGGTCCTTCCGTTGTCAGCAAGGCATTCGAATTCACTGCCAGCGCGGCTTCTCGGACTTTTGCCAGCAATGCCTTTATCCATTCATTATATCCAAAAGGCGTCTCATGCCGGTGTGCCCGATTGTAGCACGGCAGGTAATAAAAACCGAGTGAATCCAGGCGAATGCCGTCAGCACCCGTTTCCCGCAACAGCTTTGAAGCTGCTTCGGCAAGATGATCCTGCCATTCAACGCAACCGGGGCATAGATGCAAAAATCCGTTTTTGCTGTACGGACCGTCCATACTGCCGTCTTTGTGCATGACTGCCCAGCGCTTGGCTTTGCCCGATTTGCCCAATTCACTCCCTTCCCAGACAATGTAGCCTTCAATGTACAATGTGGTATGCAATCCCACGCGGTGAACGCCGGCTATGCCCTCCCGCATGGCAGCAGCGCCACCCATATCCTCGCGGATAATATTGTCGCCGTCAGTATGTACATTCGGATTCGCCGACCCGCTGTTGTAAAAGGCATATTCCGTATTATCGACCGGGACGCGAAGATGCACTTTGGGAAGCTCCCGAAAGCTTTCGAGTGCGAATTTGCCGGTATGATCCGGCATCGGACTGAAAGATCCTTTTTTGAAATGTCTCCCTGTCAAGCCGTTGGAGTTGCGATACCAATCCGGGGCTTTGACGCTGGCGTAAGCCGCAGAATGCCATGCCCGATACGCGCGCGCCGCCGGTCGCCAATCACCTTCATAAACGATCAGGCGCGTCGGGGGCAATTCGCAGGATTCACCCGGTTTCAGGACAATCGGCGGGAAATAGTGCATTTCGAGTGTCGGTTCGGTCAACGCCAATCGTTTGGGTTGGGCATCAGGATCCATGAAAATTAATCCAAGCGCGCTCTTCGTCTCCGGATTCCAGATGGCGTGCCACTGCATCGACATCTGGTTGCTTTCACCGAACACGCCGCCTGGCTTTTCCCAGGCAGGAACCACGGTCCCGGCTTGCACCATGGCGGTGGCGAGATTTTTTCCGGGATCGACTCCGGGCTGTAGTCCTTCCAGGCGGGGAAAGCAAACGAGAAAATCGCGCGAAGCCTGGCTGATATTGGTGATTCTCAGAAACCAGTCGGAAACGCCGGTCTCTACGGAAAATTTTATACGGAGTTCAATCCGGAAACCATGTCCCTGGTAAACCAGTCTCAAATCATCAGCTTCGGTTGCCTCGATTAAATCGCAATTGCCGGGTTGAATCAGCGTTTTGCAAATTGATTCCGGTGGCTGAAACACGAGTTGAAACTTGTCATTGAGCATGATTTCAAATTCGCGTGTCAGATCGGCAAAAATGCGGAATGGCATCGTTTCGGGGCGGCAGTCTTTCAGGCAGTCATCGGTGAGCAAGCGATTGACAATCCGCCGCAATCCGCCGGTTTTCGGATCGAATTCGATCCTGCACTGCTGATTTTCAATTCGTGGCGCGCCGCGTCCGGTTGTGTGAATCTCGGGCTGATCCTCAGCATGGCATGCAGCGCCGGCGATCAATGACGTGGCAAGCGCCGATGTGCCAATCATAAACTTACGGCGATTCATTTCAAGCGCTGTTTTGGCTGATGTGCATTGGTTCACGGGCACGGGGGCACTCGATTTCTGCTGTTCCAGTTGCATTCTCATCCTCCGGATTACTCATGATGTTGTTCCTGCGGCTCAATCCCCCAGATTTTTACCAGGCGCTGCAGAAGCCGCGGATCTTCAGGATCATCTTTCCAATTTTTGAGTATTTGAATAACGATATTATTTTTAATTTCATTCATCTCATGAACCAGCATTTCGTGATCGAGCAATTTTCGGGTTTCAAGAAAACGCAACCAGGCTGGAATCTGTTCAAGGATCATCGTGATTATGTATTTCTGGGGAAAGCCTAAATCCTGAAATCTGCCCAGGTACCTGTTAAGCGTTCGGCTGTCCGGGCACAAGATGTGTTTCGGACGCACCTGCATTGATGATTTCAAATGCTCTGGCAATACCAGGCGTTCTGACTTATTCAGTTTTCCAGCCAAATTCCCGGCACTGAGCTCTAATAGGTATTCGAGGATATGCTGTTCTGCGGCTGATCCTCTAATATATGGAACGCTCTCCTCACTGTAGAGGTAGTACAAAAACTCTTCTGTTAATTTAAATAAGTTCGATTCCCCGAATTTCGGGGTAAACTTTCCTCTATAGCGCACAGGTTTCATTTTCGACGGCATATTCAATTTTAAATAGCCAGTTTGTTTTTCGAAATCTTCGCGCTTCCAGTCATTTTTCCGTTCACCGAGAATTCTTTGTAAATAATCTATGAAGCGAGTAGAATCTATCATGTGAGAAATGGTATTTACAATTCGAGTAAACTCCGGATCAGTTGATGCTGTATCGGGATGCGTTTCAATATAATCAAAAATTTCATAATCGGCGATTGTAGCTGAGAATTCATCGATCTCCCGCTGCGTAATGTCACGGAATGATTTTACAGAAGAACTGGCGCGTTTCATGGCTTCTGTGAGCGGCGTCCGAAAATCATAGAAGACGAGTTTTTCCATAATTTGACTGAATATATCGATATCGTCTGCTGCCACTGACGAGAGATGCTCCGTCAGTGCCTGCACTTTCTGATCATCATTCTCAGCCAGGGCATTGGCAATTCGATAATCCATATAGAAAGCCGAATTCTCTTCATATATCTCAGGCAATTGCGCTTCGAGCATTTCAATTAGCTCATCAAACCGACGTCTTTGATTCTTTTTTATTGCTAAATGATAAAGGGAATCCAGCATTTCAAACGCCATTTCTTCATCCATGAGATAGTGCTGTTTGAGCGTTTTCAGGTATAATGCAACTTTCCCTTCAAACCTTTGCGCTGCAAATTGTATATACCGAATCTCTTTGGCTCGCTCGAGTGCATCGATTCCGTCGGCTTTTTCTGCCAGTTTTGCAATAGTCTGCTTTTCGAGATTGTCATCATTTTCAAACAGATCAATCTGGAACGGATTCTCATATGCAACATCTTCTTCTGATTCTTCCTCTTCAGATTCGGATAAATCTTCATCTTCCAGATATAATCCGATATCTGAATCATCTTCATCAACAATGATCAAATCCTCATCCGGTTCCCTTTCAATAACGGCTTTTTCCGCCCTTGCAGCTTCATCTTTCGCCAGGCAGCATTTTTTGTATTTTTTGCCGCTGCCACAGGGACATGGTGCATTTCGACTGACTTTCAATTCTATGTTCCTTCTTTTGTTAAATGAGTTTGTACGGAAAAACAAGGCTTCGGCAACCGCCAAACGGATGCGTCGCATAAAAGCTATTGTACGCTGTATTCATATAACGCGAATGAAAATTTTTGATCGAGATGGAATGACGCTTTATTTTCGCCGGTTACCTGCGTCCGGAAGTCTTTTCCGCCGCCGATCAACTGTTTGCATTCAATCTGCTTTCCCGCTAGATTCCACACAACCAACGCAGCGCTGCTACGCTCGTTGAATTCCCTGAAAACAAGGAAATAGCCGTGCGTTGCGTCAACTATCGACTGGAAGCCGGTCCAGGAGGTGCCGCACGGTTCTTCGCCTATGGGAAAAATGTGTCCGGCGTGAATTTTATCGCGATGTTTGAGATATTCACGGATGGTCTTTCCCAATTCAAACGCATCGGGCGGCAAATTCGCGGCTTCGAACCAGGCGAGCGGTTGCGCCATCATCGTAATCGCAAAGCAATATTCGAACGGAACGTTGTGCGGTGCCAGGGGATCATCCTCCGGATATTTATCCGCATTGCGCCATTTATTCAGAAATTCGATTTGCAGATTTTGCGGCGGCACATAGCGCGACAGCGTCCAGAGGTTGCGGAGTGTCCAGTGAGGATAGTAATTGATCCAATCAGTGTAGCGATTTTCGAGAAATTTATTACCGTATTCATAAAAGTAGTGATACCCAAAGCGGCGACCCGCCGTGATGTCCAGGTTGAAAACCGCGTTATTCCCGGTAGCATGCATGACACTGTCCAGCATCGCGCGAAAATTAATTTCCGCCTGCTTATCGGGAATATCCACGCCATCGATTTTGAAGGTGCGGATACCGTATTTTTGGTACATTTCGATGAGCACAGCCGCATCTTTCTGCCAGTTTTGATAGCTGTTATCCTTGCTTGGATTGAACCATAATCCGATTTGAATGCCGAATTCCCTCGCCCGCTGAATCAAAGGCGTGAAGCCGTTCGGGAATTTTTCGGGATGAATCGCCCAATAATTCTCCTGCTCCCAGATTTGCTCCAGGCTTCCGCCGGGTCGCGCAGAATTGGAGGAATGCCCCTGCTGCCAGCCATCATCAAGTTGGAAATGGGTGATCCCCAATTTTCCAGCAAGCCCAATTTCATTCAATGCAAACGATTCGCAGATCCGAGTATCCTGCCCGCGATCGCCCCACGTATTCAGCAGCAGCATTTCATCCCGGTCACCGAGGTGCGTCCGCCAATTGGTTTGATATGTGCGCAATGTGGAAATGAGACTGAATTCGTCGCCGCGGGCAACGCCGGTTGCAAAGCCATAACAGCGTGTCCATCTCGTTTCGTGCACATCCCCGGGCGTGATACCCAATCCGATCAATTTCATTTCACGCTGTTTACAGGCAAAATCATAACCCGGCGTCGCAAGCTGCACATCCGAACACGGTGCTTCTTTCAAAATGAACAAACCGGTGTCTTCGAGTAAATCCCGGATAAACAGAAGATTGCCTTTTAAAAACCTGTCGCGCCGGTAAGGTAAAAGCGATTGTGACATGACGAGATTATTTTCGCGGTCGGTCATATCGAAAAATTGAACAGCGGTTGCCCGTAAATGCAGCTTTGCGGTAGCGATACGTTCCATAACATTAGCTTTAAATTCTTCCGATGAGATCGAGCCTGGGTTGAGTTTGCCTCGCAGAAAGAAATCGCAGGCAATTGCAGGGCAACGGGGATAGACGCGAAAAACACGCATGACTTCCAGTTCACCCAACCGATATCGAATCTCTGCGCGTCCGTGCGCCGGTTCAATTGAGGTTGCCGGAACATCGATCACCGATATTGTACCGTCGACAGGTTCAGCCGTCACGCCCGGCAGAAATAAATCCGGCGCATCACCTGAGAGTTGCCAACAGTGATTATCACGCTTATCCAGAATTTTACGACTGATTAAATGCCCGTCATTCCACTGGTACTCCCTCAGCATCAGGCTATTTTCGATGATTAAGATATCATCCGCCAAATCGATCGAATAAGGTTTCATGGGTTTCTCCGCAAAACATTCGCAGACCATCGAATTCAGGATAAAAAGAATCAAGTAAATTGACAGCTTCGTTACGCGATTCATTTTTCTCTCCAATCATACTATCTAGTGTCTGTCCGAGAACTACCTTTGAGCTGTCATTGCGAGGAGCGTTTTTTGTGCCGAAGCAATCTCAGCCGTTTTATTAGGGGATTG
>JAFGMA010000332.1 GCA_016927835.1 Candidatus Zhuqueibacterota bacterium
GAAAATATTTAACAAAATCAGGTGCTTGTGCAATTGCACCATTGGTTATTGCAAAAACAGTAGGCGGTGATATAGCATGAACGAAAGCAGCGAATACCCATATTGGATGGCGCTGAGCCACCTTCCTAATTGGGGAAATGAAAAAATAAACCGGCTCATAATAGAAATAATTCAAGGTAAGAAAATATCCTTTTCTGAATTTTTCGCATTAAACGAAAAAGAGATGAAGATAGAATTCAATCTATCTTCAAATCAACTTATTGATATCAATGAAGTAAGGTCAGAGCTACCCAACTATTCATTCCTGGCTGAAAACTTCTTGGCTCAGGATTTTCAACTCATTCCCTTGAATTCAAAAGACTATTCTGAAACGTTGAAGCAGAATTTGAAGACAAAAGATGCACCACCCTTGCTATATGTAAAAGGGAATATCAAGCTCCTGAATGAAGATTCGATTGCAATTGTCGGGTCAAGAAGCGCTGCTGATATTTCGCTGGCATTCACCAAAAATATTGCAAAAAAATGTGCTGAAAGATATGAAGTTGTCGTCAGTGGTTTTGCAAAAGGTGTTGATAAAATGGCGCTTGATGCGACTCTGGAATACAACGGTCACAGTATTATTGTCCTGCCACAGGGTATATTAACTTTTGGAAGCGGTATTAAAAAGTACTATAAAAAAATAATTGATGGGGATGTTTTAATACTAAGCACGTATCATCCAAAAGCTCCCTGGTCCATCGGTTTGGCAATGAATAGAAATATTTACATTTATGGACTGGCAAAAACGATTTATGTCGCTGAATCAGATAGCAAAGGCGGCACATGGAATGGCGTAATTGATGGCTTAAAAAAGGGCAGAAAAATATTCATTCGCAAACCGGAAAAAGACGAAAAAAATGCCAATAACATGCTGATTATGCAGGGTGCGATTCCCGTAGATCCGTATGGACAACCGGTTGAAGCCGATAAAGACGATTTGGAAGGAAAATTGAAGCGCATTCTTTCAAAAGGTCAGTTGTCGATAGCATCAATAAGCGAAAAATTGGACATTGAAATCGATCAGGATAATTTAAAGAAGCTGCTCGCGAATCTACCTTTTGTAGATTCAAAATTGGTAAAAAAAAGGAAATACTATTTTTTAAAAAATTCTATTCCTCATCAGCCGGAATTATTCAGCGATCAGACTGATGACTAAAAAATTAGTATTGCGCAAAGCGACGCAATGCACCTATTCCTCGCCGCCTGGGATTAAACTCAACTGCAACACGTTATCTGTTAATTCTCTCACGGCGAGTGGGGAAAATTTCCGAAAATGGGTGGGTCTTAGGGTATTCAGCAGCGATTGAAATAATGAAAAAAAGCAATTCAACTCCCAAAAAAGGAACAGCATGATGAACGTCTTCAAAAACACTATTCTTCCAATCTTCTCCGCCACCATCTGGATAAGCCTGTCCGAATTTGCTCGAAACGAAGTCTGGTTCAAAACTTACTGGGTAGATCATTACGGAAAACTGGGCATTGTTTTCCCGTCAGAACCAATCAACGGCGCAATTTGGGGATTGTGGTCATTATTATTTGCTATCGCGATCTTCATAATTTCAAAGAAATTCAGCTTATTGAACACAGCTTTCTTATCCTGGTTTGTCGGCTTTGTCTTAATGTGGGTTGTTATCGGGAATTTGGGGGTTTTACCATACGGAATATTGGTTTTTGCTGTCCCGTTGAGTTTGCTCGAAGCATTTATCGCAGCATTCATTATCAAAAAACTATCGTAATGAAGGGGAAAATAGCTGGCGCGGCGGTAAAAAGGAAAATGGCAATTTCCTGAACTGAGCAGTTTCAGGTTCGGTATTCCCGGCTCAAGGTTGTATTCTGTTGATATTGCTTAATTGGCGCCCAACATTCAGGAGATTGTTCTTCATCAAATGGGTAAAAATCTCTTACAAAACATAACTCGATTAAATTGTTTCTGATAAGGCTCAGCAACCGGGAACATTGAACCGATCAACCCAGGAATTTAGTGAGATGTATATTTCAGAATAAGCATGGATTTGATTTTCCGGGACAGCGTCCGGGCTAGAGAAAGAGTTGGGCGAGGACATCCATTATTCAAAAAGTCTAACGGATGCCCCATAGGCTTGTTCCCGAATACTTTTATCGGGGAAGCATTCGGACATAATAAAACTGGTTGTGTATTTTTGGTTTTGCTTTTCAAAAATTAATACTTTTCGGACGGACTTTAAATATTTCAAGAAAAAAGCTTTATCTCTATCATCTTTTTAATTCCGGAGCAAGCTGATGAACCTGAATCGTGCAAGCGAGCTTTTTAAAAATCCCCCGATAGAGTGTCGCCCCGTGCCTTTCTGGTTTTGGAACGATCATCTCGATCCCCGGCGACTCATCTGGCAATACGATCACCTCGTTGATGCCGGCATGGCTGGGGCAGTGCTGCACGCTCGCGGCGGACTCGATCCCGACGAATACCTTGATCAGCGCTGGTTTTCAGCGGTTGCAGCCGTGGTTGAACATGCGAAAAAGCGCGGCACCCTGATCTGGTTGTACGATGAATTGGGTTGGCCCTCGGGAACCGCCGGAGGGAAAATTCCACAGCAAAATCCGCAATGGCGCATGATCCATTTGAAGCTGTTCGACGGAAATTTCCACACGATCGATGATATTCAACAGCAGCCGGGAGAACTGGTTGCGGCATTCGTGGTCACCAAAAGCGATCCCAATCATGGTATTCAGCGGCGCAATGACGGCGGAATTTCACTTGTTCCCGACCGGATTGAGGTTCTGCCCATTCCGCTGCCGCTGAATTATGAAAACTTGCATGGCGAACGGCTGTTCCTTTTCCGCAAAGTGGCGCTAGAAAGCGTACTCAATTATCTCGATCCCGACGCGACCCGGGCGTTCATCGAATCCACCCACGAAAAATATTTTCAATGCTTTGGAGAATATTTCGGTACCACGATCACCCACAGTTTCATGGATGAAGCCGGCATGTTTGCCAGCATCGCTGAACTGCCCTGGGATCATCAATTCAATGAGAAATTCAAAGCCAGGCGCGGGTACTCGCTGATGCCAAACCTGCCCGCACTTTTTTTCGATACTCCCGGATGCGAATTGGTTCGCTTCGATTACTGGTCGCTGGTCGCGGAGTTGTTCCGGGAAGGCTTTGCCATACCCATGCATCAATGGTGTAAATCCCACGGCATTCACTACACCGGGCACTATGTCTTTGAAACCACGCTTAAAGAGGCGACGCGCCAACTCGCGAGCACCATGCCATTTTACGAATACCAGGGATTGCCCGGCATTGATATCCTGGGAAATGACTTTTACAGTATCCGTTTCGAACAGGAAGCCTACGGAAAGTATGTGGTGAATATCAAGCAGGCATCATCCGTGAATCACCAACTGAATAAAGGCGGTTTGATGAGTGAAAGTCACGGCGTGGGTGGCAGAAAAATGAATCCCGAAGAAATGCAACTGGTCGATCAGTTTCAGTTGGCGCTCGGAGTCACCAAAATTCTTCAGCACGCTCCCTTTTACAGCATGCGAGGTCGGCGCAAATCGGACTGCCCGCCCATCATCGGTTGGCAGCAGCCGTACTGGTCTTTTGTGCGGAAACACATCGATGCTATCAGTCGCATCGGATGGTTGTTGAGCCGGGGTCGGCATGTTTGCGATGTGCTGCTGCTCCATCCGGCAGCGAGTATGCAGGCGACTTATCGGCATTTCCGCATCCGCGATGAATACAAAGCGGAGGATTATCTGTTCGATGCCGACCTGCCGTTCGAACTCATCGACAAGCATTTCACACTGCTGTCCGTCGCCCTGCTGGACGCCCAGATCGATTTCGATTATGGCGATGAAGAGATCATCGCCAGACACGGTTTGATTCAGAATGCGCATTTCACGATTGGCGAAGCAGCATACAGGATTGTGGTGCTGCCGCCGATGGTCAATCTTCGAAGTACTACCTTCCGTTTGCTGAAGCAATTTTCAGCCTCAGGCGGAATCATATTCATAATCGGTTCAGCACCGCGATTACTCGATGGCAAGCCGTCAGATGAGGCAATTGAATTTTTCGACCAACATGCCCGGCAAATCAGGGAAGGTATCGATCTTTTCGATTATTCCGGCGCAGTTGATGCGTTAACCGCAGCGGATGCCCGGTCAATTCGAATCGCCGATCACAATGGCGCCGACGTTCCGGCGATTAAGGTGCAACGCCGGAAATGGGAAGGCTCGGAAATACTCTATCTCACCAACATCTCACGGGAACCGGTGAGAATTCATCTCAGTTGCCGCGTGCAGGTGGCGGGAAGGCTGGAGGAATGGGATTTTGGCAGCGGAGCGATCACCCCGGTTCAGGTATGTGAATCTGATAAAGCCGTGGAATTTGACCTGGAAATGCCCGCAGGTTCGGCAAAGAGTTTTGTCGCGCGACCGGGTCGGGTGGAAATTCCTGCCAAACGCGCGTGCAAGGAGAAAACAAGAATCTGCTCCGAATGGATGGGTGAGCGCGACGGTCCTAATATGCTTTTGTTGGATGAATGCCAATTTGAGGAAAATGGGAACATTTCGGAACGAATGTCCATTTCAGAGGCTCAGGCTGAATTAGCAAAACTGATTAGCAGTTGTGACGCACCGGTCCGAAAAACGATTCGCTTCCCGTTCTCAGTAGGTAGTATCGATTCTGTGGATGATTCGTTCGAGCTGGCAATCGAATTGGGCGAAGATCCTGAACTCCACCTGAACGGAAACGAGCTTCAGATTGAGCCGACCGGTTGGATTTTGGATCCGGCGATTCAAAAATTCTCGCTACCGCAATTGCGCTCGGGCACGAATTGGCTTACTGTGAGGGCAACCTTTCGGGAAGCAACAGACTTGCAAAGCCCCTGGCTGCTGGGTGAATTCAGCCTCACTTCATTCGATAATATTTTGTTTGTCGTTGAAAAGCCGTCGAAACGCCTGCCCCTCGGATCATGGCAGAATACTGGGCTGCCTTTTTACGCGGGAACGGTATCATACCGTGCGAGCGTTAACTTTGAAAAAATTGAGCCGAATTGCCGCACGTGGCTTGAATTGCCCGGATTAGCCGGCTCAGCGGAGATACGGGTGAATGGCGATATCATCGATCACGTACTCTGGCAGCCATATACCTGCGAAATCACCGCGTCCATTCGATCCGGTGAAACCCTGATCGAAGTCGTTGTTGCCAATACGCTACGAAATTTACTTGGTCCGCACTTCGAGCCAAACGAAGCGGTGATGCCAGGTTTCGGCGATAAGAGCTACCAGGGTGCGGTTGGTGAAGCAAAACTATTCAAAGATTACGGCTTGCTGGCAGCGCCTGAAATTGTGATTTATGGGTGATTGTATGCTGAGTATCTTATTTCAGAATTACGGTGACAAAAAATTTTAGACGGGATTTACATGATAAACAGGATAGTATTTATCTTGTCCATCCTGTTTTCCTGTCTAATATCTTTTTAGCTTCGTCACCGTAAACAGGCGTTTGGCTTATGGCATTTGGCTTTAACAAAAGTGTGTCGCATTTTTAATCACGCAATTTTTTTGATGTACCAGGCAACTCAAATTCTAAAGGGAGAGAATGATGGCACTTACCGATCTTGAAAAAGGGCTTATTGCGGCAATGGAAGAATTCGAAATCATCGATTGTCATGAGCACCTGGGTCCGGAAAAACGTCGCACCGATACCACCGTCGATGTCTTCACACTATTTTCGCATTATACCCGCGGCGACTTGTCGGTGGCAGGAATGAGCGAACAGGTTTATCAATCGCTTTTTAACCAGGATATTCCGCTGGAACGGCGCTGGCAGCTTTTTGCACCATTCTGGGAGCAAATTCGCTGGGGCTCTTATGCGCGCGCTGCGCTGCTGGCGGCTCAAAAATTTTACAATGTCGATGATATCAATGATAAAACATATCAATCGCTTTCCGCAGCCATGAAAAAAATGAATGTTCCGGGTATTTACGAGCAAGTACTGCGCAAAACCTGCAACATCCGCACTGCCCTGACCCAGTGTGGATCGACCGAATTGGGCTCGCCTCTGCTTACGCCGGTGATGCCAATGGTTTACGATCTGGAAACCTGGCACGCGGTTTCGCAACCGGGACTCGCACCGGCAGCAAACATCCGTTCTGTGGATGATTACCTGGATGCGGTTCGCAATTACGTCGTACGCGTCAAATCCGAAGGAGCGGTGGGATTGAAAATGATGTCGAATCCGTACGCTGCACCCAGCCGGGAACAAGCTATCAGCGCTTTCGAACGATTGCATTCAGGCACCGAGAGCCGGTTGCCCGTTCCCAATCCGCTACGGGATTATATTGTGGATGAAACCATTGCGTTTGCTTCGAAGCAGGATCTGGTCATAGCGGTGCATACGGGTTACTGGGGTGATTTCAGAACGCTGGATCCGCTTCATACGATTCCGATCCTGCAGCGCCATCCCAATGCCCGGTTCGACATCTACCACCTCGGCTATCCCTGGATGCGCGAGGCTATCATGCTCGGTAAGGGATTTGCCAATGTCTGGCTCAACCTGTGCTGGACGCATATCATTTCGCAGCGCTTCGTGATGATTGCCCTGGATGAAGCCATCGATGTCATTCCGATGAATAAGCTGCTGGCGTTCGGCGGCGATTATGGTTTGCCGGTTGAAAAAGTCTACGGGCACCTGGTTATGGCGCGGGAAGACGTTGCGCGGGTTTTAGCCAGAAGAATTCAGGACAATCAGATGACAGAATCGCAAGCCCTGACGTTGGCGCATAAATGGTTCTGGGATAATCCAAAAGCGCTGTATCGATTGGAATTTTGAAGAATCTCCTGACGATGTTTTCGATTCCTCAATTCGGACTAATTGCCAATTCCCCGCGGAAGAGCATCAGCGAAATTTCCTTCCCGCCGGCATCTCTGGTTCCGCCTGCGGTGGCTGTTCAACGCGGTTGCGGCTGATCCATTCGACTATTCGCCCGATTATTTGCGGATGTATCTGCGCCAGGTTATTGGTTTCTCCCGGATCATCTGCCAGATGATACAGCTCCCACGGTTGATCCTGCCGATGCCGGAGAAGTTTCCAGTCACCTGATCGGGCTGCTTGCATGAGGCGGTTGGGATCGTATCGTTTCTGTTGCCAATCATACAAGGGAAATTCCCAATAAAGCGCTTCATGCATTTTCTGCTCCCCGCGATTCAATAAAGTTGGTGCCACCGAATGCCCGTCGATATCTTCCGGCAGGGATACCTCGGCGCCGCATAATTCCGTCACTGTTGGCAAGACATCAGGGAAATACCAGGGCAAGCTGCTCGTTACGCCAGGCGCGATTTTCCCGTGCCAGCGCACAATCATCGGTGAGCGGATGCCTCCTTCGTACAGATCGCGTTTTTTGCCCCGCAATATTCCCGAGCTGTCGAGGCTGCCTTCGAACCGGCTGTCGGCGCCGTTATCCGAGCAAAAAAACACGAGTGTATTATCAGCCAGTCCCAATTCATCCAGCAAATCCAGAACCTGTCCCACATCGTGATCGATCATGTAAATCATTGCCGCAATCACGCGCGCTTTATGAGACCAGGATTCATCTTTATAGCGCTGCCATGCTGGTTCGTCGTCCGGAATATGCCATAAACCGTGCGGCGGTGTCCAGGGCGCATAGCAGAAAAACGGGCGTTCTTGATTCCGCCGGATGAAATCGAGCATTTTTTCGACGATCAGGTGATGCGAAAATTGCGTCCCGCTTTTTTCCTTATTTCCGGTTAAGATGACCTTTTTCCCGTTGTGGATGAGATATTCCGGGAAATAGCTGTGCGCGTGAATTTGATGATAATAGCCGAAAAATTCATCGAATCCCTGTTTTTCCGGCACACCGGCGGTGTCCAGGTCGCCCAATCCCCATTTGCCGAATCCGCCGGTAGCGTAGCCTGCTTTCCGGAGGAGTTCAGCAATCGTGATTTCGGAATCCGGCAGCGGAATACCACCGGTGTTGCCGCGCACCGTTGCGTGCCCGGTGTGTTTGCCAGTCATCAGCGTACAGCGTGCGGGTGCGCAGACGCAGCAGCCTGAGTAGAATTGTGTGAATTTCATCCCTTCGGCTGCCAGTCGATCGATTCGCGGTGTCTGTATGGCTTTGGAGCCATAGCAGCCGAGATCGGCGTATCCCAGGTCATCTGCCATGATAAAAATGATATTCGGCTTGGAGTGGTTTTCCAGCCGGCACGCCAGTCGTGCTGCCAAAGGCAATACCGCACCAGCCATGCCTAGCGATTTCAAAAAATTCCGACGGCTTTGATTGTGCATTGGGGCGTTCTCCTCTTTAGGAATAGCATCCGTTGGTTTTCACTCAAATGAAATAATCCTGAAAAACGGCTCAAATAGTAAATATTTCAATTGTGTGCCTTGGCATTTTGCCAATAGCCGCGAGTAGCTCCCGAAATGTTGATTGAATATCTCTTTCGTCACCTGTTTGATAAAATTCAATATAAGTTTATTAAGCCGATAAAAGATATTTGTTCCTTTCGTGCAACCAAACGATTTATTTAATCGTGAAACAGATAAAATGAAAACGGCAACCGGCGCTGAGCAGAAAATCCAAAATATTCCGAAATTTTTAAAACGAAAACCGAGATGTTGGTTTGCCAGGCTGCTTGCAGCACATTGGGAGGCAATAATGCTTATGGAAATAGCCATCATTTGCCTGAGCCTGCTTCTAGCTTCAGCTATTCTGGCTGCACACTCGCTGCCGGACAATTCCCGCCATCTTCAAATCGACCCGAATAGCGCTGCAAAAGAGGTTTATAAAAGAGTTGACGGAATTGAATTAAACATATATATTTTTAAGCCGCCGGGGCACCAGGCAATTGACCGTCGACCTGCGGTGGTATTCTTTCACGGCGGTGGTTGGCTGCATGGATCATCTCAACAATTTTTTCCGCAATGCGAATACCTGGCGGCACGGGGAATCGTTGCCATGAGCGCCGATTATCGGGTGAAAACCCGGGATAATGCAACGCCATACGATTGCGTTGCCGATGCAAAATCCGCTGTGCGCTGGATCCGGAAGAATGCAACGCGGCTGGGAATCGATCCCCGGCGAATTGCTGCCTCGGGTGGTTCCGCCGGCGGACACCTGGCAGCCGCTGCCGGGGTGGTGCCCGGATTCGACGAAATCGGTGAGGATATAAGGGTGAGTTCAATACCGGATGCGCTGGTGCTGTTCAATCCGCCCCTGGTTCTGGCGCCATATAAAAATTTCTATCCGGCAAACCTCGCAAAATATAAAGAGCGAATTGGCGAGCATCCCGAACAAATCTCCCCGATTCATTGCATCACCAGCAACTGCCCGCCGACAATAATATTTCATGGCGAGGAAGACCAGCTTGTTCCCATTGAGACTGTTTCGATGTATGCGAATGCTGCGAAAAGCTCGGGTAACCGATGCGAACTGGTTACCTTCCCCAATTGCGGACACGGTTTTTTCAATTTTCGCCCGGAAGCAACCAACGAGATGTTTTACGAAACGATGACGCGAACGCTCCAATTTTTAACCTCGTTAGGTTGGCTATCGGAAGATTGACTCGAAGCGAAATTCAACACCTGCGGTAATGGCAATTTATACTTTGCACGGGCACAAATTGAACTTTTATGTCACTGCGAGCGAAACGGAGTGCAGCGAAGCAATCCCCTGAGGTTAATC
>JAFGMA010000030.1 GCA_016927835.1 Candidatus Zhuqueibacterota bacterium
AAGCGCTAGTTGCATAAATTCAAATACATAAATCATAAATATTGGTAAGTGCGTAAGTCGTATTCTCAATTACCTGAAAATCAAAACATTTTTTTCAACATTTATTTTATGCATGATTTATTTACAGGTATTTCAGCTCAAAATTATGTATCAGGTGGAATACTTCAAATTCCGTATTTTTGGCACTGGATTGATCCAAATCCGAGACACGAAATAGTTTTTTCTGAAAACTCGACCAAACTTATCAAGCTTAAGCCACCTGACGAATTTTCAAAATACAAATCGTATGCTGATATTGATCGCACACCATGTTTATATTTAAGTGATTTATTATCCGATGAACCGAAATATTACCATGAACAATGTTCGGAATTTTATACGTTTGGTTGGTGCAGCGAAAGAGAAATGGCGTTTAATACTCTTGTTGAATTATTTGGCTATAAATCAAAAATTAAACAAGAAGAAATTCATACTTGGACGGCAGTATTGACAAAGTTTAAAAATACAAAGGATGAAACAGTAATAATTAATAGAATTTAAAGTTGACAATACGTTCGATATTCTCGATTATAGACTTGCTGATAATGAAATTTCTTTCGAGCAATGGCAAAAAGATGTAGGGCAGGGATCGACAATAAAGTGGTACAACAAAAAAGCGCATTCGAAATCAGAAATTGAAAAAGTGAGAAGCATAAAAATTACAAAAAAAGCCGGTGCAAGGATCAGGAAATTGATCAATAATTGGTTAAAGAATAAATAGTACCTAAATTGAGCGATTGGCTCATGGCTTTTAGCTAGAGTCTGTCAGTTTTTGTCATTCCCGCACGTTTTAAGCGCGGTGCCGCCCACGGGAATCCATTATTCAGATAGTCAAATGGATGCCCGATAGGCTTGTCCCCGAATGTTTTTATCCGGGAAGCATTCGGGCATGACAGAACCGGAGTAGCGCTTCTTGATTTTGAATTAAATTTCAAAAATTACTACTTTTCGGACGGACACTATATAATCGCGTTGGCATTGAAATTAGCTACAAATCGATGTACAATGAATCATTTATTTGCAGAATTCCACAATAAGCTCAACGTTATTTAAAACAGATGTTAAAGCAAGCTAATGCCGTTCAACGGGTGACTTAGCTGTTGGCGGATAGTGTAGCGATAATGCTCCTAACGAATGGTTCAGGATTTAACCAGATAAATATGTGTTGCGCTTTCATCTAAGGCGTAATTGGCAACTAATCAACGTTCTTTTAACAGCAATGCAAAAATGCATGGGAGGAAAAACGATGTTCAAGGCATTCAAAGAGTTTGCTATGCGAGGGAATGTCATCGACATGGCAGTAGGTATCATTATCGGCGCGGCGTTCGGCACGATTGTCAAATCCCTGGTTGCTGATATTATCATGCCGCCTATTGGTCTATTATTAGGCAACGTCGATTTCACCAATCTCTTTATCACCTTGAAGGACGGTGTAACAGCAGGACCTTATGCAACCCTGGCAGATGCTCAAAAAGCAAGTGCGGTTACAATGAATTACGGCGTTTTTATTAATACCGTTGTAAGTTTTTTAATTGTAGCTTTTTGTGTGTTTGTTCTGGTTCGCAGCATAAATAACCTCAAACGCAAGGAAGAGGCGCCGCCCGCCGAGCCGACAACAAAGGAATGTCCTTACTGCTTCAGTGTCATTCCAATCAAAGCAACACGCTGCCCAAATTGCACATCAGAAGTGAAAGCAGCGTAATATTTATGCGGCTCATTTTAATGTGCCGATTGGAAATAATCCCGATAGATTTCAGGCTGTCAGCAATTCGGACACACGCCGCAGCGACAAATTTATCGGGATTAAATTGCTTTACATTTTGAAGGTCTTTGATATGCTTGTCCGGAAATACAGATCGTCAACGAAACGAATATCGGTATGAAATCAAGAGACAAATTCGATTACTCTGCCTGATTGCACTGACAGATTTGACATCAGAAAGGCGAAAGATGACCGGCTGCGAGATTGCCCTGGCGACATTGATGCGGGAGCAGGTCGATTATCCCTGTATCAATTACTGCTGGATGACCAATTCTTCCTATATGAGTCAAATGGCGGGACGCGATTATTGGTCAGACCGTGAGGGTATTTTTTTCGAGTTCCTGAACCGGTGCGGCATCAACCTGGTTCCTCAATGGTATTTTCCCGGCGAATCGCAGCGAAACATCGAGCGCGGTCACCTCGCCCATGAGCATTTGCCGGGAGGTACCGAAGGCATCCGCAGTCCGAAGGACATCCTGCGCGCCGTGGATAAACTTCCGTCTGATGCTGCGATTGAACGTAACTATGATATTGAAGCCGCCGCTCGAACGTATGCAGAAAAACTCCATGCCCGCATCGACAGGGCAAAAGGTGCGACGCTCTTCATCGATGGTTTCGGGCAAGCGGACTTCATGGGCGCTTACGGTCGCTGGGGTTATGAAAATTATCTTATCGCCATCATGGACTACCCGGAAGCTATGCGGCAATATTACCATTACACGGCGCTGTGCGGAAGACTGCAGAATCAGGCAATCGTTCTTGCGCGCGAAAAATACAGCATCGCGCCCTTCGTCTACAGCGGACAGGATATCTGCATGGGCAGCGGTCCACTCGTGTCACCGCAAATATTGCGGGATATCTATTTCCCCGAGCTGAAATGGGCTATGGAACCGCTTGTGGAAAATGGGATCGGCATTGTGTGGCATTGCGATGGAAATATTAATCCCATCTTGACCGATATTCTGGAATTGGGTGTTATCGGACTGCAAGGATTCGAGGAAGAGCACGGTGTTCGATATGATGAAATGGTCAAGCTCAGGGATCGGACAGGTCGCCCGATATCGATCTGGGGCTGCGTTTCTGTGACGACAACGCTGCCCCACGGCTCCGCGGAAGATGTCAAGCGAGCGATTGAGCGCTCATTTCGGTTGGCGGGAAAAGGCAGGGGCTTCGTCCTTTCATCCACCAGCAGCGTCATGCCGGAGGTTCCGCGGGCGAACATCGACACGCTGTTTCAATACGGCAGGCAATTCGGAACCGAGTTTCTGTCGCAGTAGCCCGGCGCCCTTATTCGAAGCAAAATGGCGAAAATGCACGAAACGCCTGGTGATCAAATTCTTCGACAAAGTGTCGCGCTAAATGCTCGTGTGTTTTGCAAATCATGCCTTTTCCTCAGAAAGATGCGATCTGATTATTCAATTGCTTATTGGTGCTTAGCTGCAGCATTAGTCCAGCATTTTTCCCTTGACATATTAAAAATTAATTTTATATTGACATTAGCTCAGTTACCTCTGAAGCAATTTAAGGAGGTGGGATAAAATAACTTGGACATTTTGCTTAAAAATGATATTGATAAATAGCAGCTTAAGTTGTTATGTTTAAACGTGCGATTTTGA
>JAFGMA010000333.1 GCA_016927835.1 Candidatus Zhuqueibacterota bacterium
ATTCATCCAATTTTATTGAAATTTCTTCGGGACAGGATAAAAACAGCCTAAAAATGGAACTTTTTTATAAATGTCATTCCCGCATGTTTTAAGCGGGAATCCATTAATCAGAAGGTTGAATGGATGCCCGATAGAAGCATTCGGGCATGACAGAACCGGATTAGTGCTTTCTGATTTTGTTTTGAATTTCAAAAATCGCCGCTTTTCGGACGGACTCTAAATACTTCCCCCCACAGATGCGCACAGATGAAACACGGATACTTAAAAAACGAGTCGCTGAAATTCTACTTTTTCCTTTCAGAAATTTATAAGCAATCCGACTTCAATTCCCGATGCTTTTAATTGATTCAATATTTGAGCCTGATCTTTTGGATTATATTCAGGGGCAGCTTTTAATTCAATCACGACTTTTTGATCCACAAATAAATCTGCATAAAACTCTCCAACGAGCATATTTTTGTATATCACTGTGATTTTATGCTCTGCTTCCGCTGAGTGTCCCCGTTTCAACAATTCAACTTGCAGAGCTTTCTGGTATACTTATTCAAGAAAACCATATCCAAGAATGTTATAAACTTCAAACGCTGAACCAATTACATCCTCCGTTATTTTTCCATGCTTCAGCTTCATTTTTCACTCGCACTTAATGATTATAACTATCTTAAAATCAAAGGCTTAAATTCCTCGCCACGGATACACACAGATGAAACACGGATTACGAACCTGTGTGTATTTTCCTGTTTTAAATTTATTTTTATCAGTTTTTCATCGGTGTTCAATCCGTGGCTAAAATACTTCCCCCCACAGATACACACAGATGAAACACGGATTACGAACCGATCTTCGTACCAATCAGTGGCTATTTTCATCGATTCCCAAGGCGATAAATATGCACATCAAACGGAGCATATTCCTCAATCATTGCGCCATTCTCAATCTGAACCGATCGCGCTTCCTGCAGTACGTCGGCTTTTTTATAGCCACCCAGTCCGGCGATGGTCACCTTAACCGGATTTTTATCCGCATTCGCCGTAAGCAACCAGAGCGTTCCATCAACTTTTTTCGCCAGAACTTCAACGCCGGTATCAAGAGAATGCCCCATTTCGTGATAGGTCAGTATCAAATTCAATCCATATTTCCGTGCTGATAAAATTGGCTGCAGCGAAGCCAATTCTGCGACGACTTTTTTCAAATTCGACCAGAATTCCGATGGTTGCGGCGTATACGCCATACCCCAGTAATTGATACCATTTACGCCGTGGATGATTGCATTATACGCCATAAACCGCGATTCTTCATACGTGGGGTATTGCACCATGCTTTCATCGCGATCTTCCTGCCTGAGGGCTTCCCATGCAAAGCCCTGTAGCACCGCGAAAACCGGTCGGTTGGGTCCGGCAACCCGGCGCATTTTTTCCGCGTATTCCCCGACCTGGCTGATGGTCGTATTCAGCAGATCGCCCTGTATGCCATCTTCGAACAGGGCGTACATCGGGCGTAGTCCGCAAGGCGCCACCGGGTAGATGTCCCAGGCAACGATATCGGTTCCTGCATTATATCTTTGCATCGTCGAAACCAGGTTCACCGGAGCGTGATTCATATACATCACATGGTTGGGATCGATGGACTTGACAAATTGATAGCCCTCGGCAAACGGTTCGGGCGGAACGCGCCACTCGGATTTTTTCCATGTCCAGGCAGGCTCGTCCACGCTTTCCCAGATCAGCATCGCAGCATGGTCTTTGAATTTGGTGACTGTTTTTTGCATACGCTCCCGGCTTGCTTCCGGCTTTTGGGGATCGATGGTTCCGATGGAAATCCAGGTATACAAATTTTCCGCTGCTGCCTGATCCAGTTGCTCTTGATCGGCGGAAACATGCACCAGGTTGAATCCGCTTTCGGCAAGCTCACGAAATGGTTGATTGCTTTTGGGCAGATGGTACGAACCAAGGATGAATGTACGTTTGCCTTCAATCACAAGCATCCCGTCATCATCGATTCGTACTTTTTTTTCAGTTGGCGTTTGCGGTGTTTGACAGGCGATTAGCATACAGAAAGCTCCCATTAAAAGTGCAAGAATGGTCCTCATTTTTCCTCCGAAGATATTAACTGGTTGCTGGTTCTTTCGATTTGATTGCGGTTTCAGGCTCGAGATAGAAAAAGGGATGAATTTCATGATCACAGGTTTCTCTGGCGATAAGTTTGAAGGTGAATTCACTCTGGCATGTCACACGATTTCCTATTCCTTCTATCTTCATAGCATTCCTGTCTATATTCGTGAAACCAAAGAACCGACGCCACAATCTTTATATGACTCACCCTTTGCGGATTTAAGGTTGGGAAAATGTATCTTTGAGCAGGATTGGAAAATATACAGGCGGAACGGATTCAGGCAATAAAGATCATTCATTTCCCAACCGATTGATCGTATTGGCTCAGTTATCGGATTTTTACCTGGTTGACAATGCCCTTTGGGATTCCCAAACGGGAGTTTGGGAACCAATAACTGAGGGATCACGATTAATTAACTATTATATTTGTGTTGGTGTTATGTTCCGAGTAATATTCTAAATATGGAAGATTTGTGGTTCTGGATTTAACAAGATACAAGATAAAAATGTTAAAATCAATGATTATTTCGCATTTTATCGCCCTTTTGAATTTTTCGCAACAAGGATCAGATGCATTTAGAAACACCATTCTGGCAGGCTTTTTCAGCAAACGGATTATTCGTTTACCTTATTGATGAGTTTAATGCCGGCGCTTCGACTTGCTGTATTGTTTTCAATACATTCACCGCAAAGAATCGAATAGCACAGAAAAGCTGTTGATCTGTGAAATGCAACGTGGTGACCGCAAAGTGATCGAAACGGATGCATCGATGAAGGCGAGTGATTGGAATCAGGCAGACGAACAAGCTGATTGCAGACCGAAGCACGTTTTAAGGCGTGATGCCTTAAAACGTGCCGGTCACGATGGGAATCCAACGGCTATCCGGGTACTTTTGTACAAAATATTTCACCGGCGAAATCATCTTTAACACACTGCCATCCACCATTTTTCTGCCGATAAATGCATCTTCGCAAATATGGTTGATATCTGAAAATTGACGATTTTCCTCATCGATGATGAACAGATTATTCTTGAGATTCACAATTCTGCCCTGTGGTTCAATTTCGAAATATTGACCGATGAACGGAACATGATCGCTTTCCTGGATCATAAAAGCCGTATTGCCTGAAGTCAGTGGATTGCTGAATACAGCGAGTTCGCCATTCATCAGGTATAATCGGATGCCGGTGATCGCATACCGCCCGGGCGGAACGTCTGAAAGCATGAAAAAGCCATTTTCATCGGTGCGCTCCCAGTATCCGGTGGATTTGAGTTCGCCTCCCTCCACGGTTTGGGAGAGAATCGCCACTTCGATATCGGCGAGATGAACACTGGCGTATTCGGAATAATATTTATCTTCCAGCACCACGCCGCCAACGACCATGAAGGTATTTTCTGATGATGGTTCATTGAGAACCGCAACGCTCGAACTGCAACGCAATGTGCAGCCCAATGCAATGATTGTGAGGATCAGACAGGATTTCACATTTCACTCCGCTTTTTTAAAATTTCATTTCAGAAGACGCGTTTATACGGTGCTTGTCCGAAAAGTAGCTGCTTTTGAGAATCAAATCAAATTTAAAATGCACTAAATCAGTCCTGTCATGCCCGAATGCTTCCCCCTAAAAACATTCGGGGAAAAGCCTGTCGGGCATCCATTTGACTTTCTAAACAATAGAATCCCGCCGGGCGGCGCGCCCCATAAAACATGAGGGAATGACAAAACCGACAGACACTATTTAGTGTGGCGCATCAAAGCCTTGCATCGGTTTTTGACGTGGCTTGCATGCCGGCGTCTATGATCCCTTTCTCAATTTCGGCGCCAAGTGTCTCGCCATAAAAAGATACTGCCGCTTCGTAGCCGCCTTTGTGGTACTCCTCCTGCGTCAAAATGTACCCGATATATTTATTCGCCAGTCCGACGATGACCGGATGCTCGATGCCATTCTGTCGCAATTTCTTTTTGATATCCAACCCGATCTCGCAAATCATTTCCCCGGGCACGCTTACCATAACCAGGTTTCCCAGGTGTATGGCAGCGAGAGGCACGCTTTGGGGAAAGAGCTGGTTGATCATCGGGAGCAGATTCTCTGTCGGGACATTGTACTCATGACCGGCGGTCAGTTCAAAGGTCGGGGATATTTTTATTTCTGGCAATTGATAATCGATGGTGACCATGCCGATTTCTGGCTGCTGGTTGGCGTTGATGGTCTCCAGCACCTGTGCAACCTTGCTCTTCATTTCAGATGAATAATTCAGCACCCGCTCATAATCCGAGGGCGCAGATTTGGCGACCGCTGATTGGTCTCCTTGCGCGCCATTCGTGAACAGGACAACCGCATTGTTGCCCAGATCCTGTTCCAGCGTCGTTGCCAGAACACCGGGCCAACCACCGGATACTTCCATGAAATCGGCATCCAGAATGGTCGGATGAGCAGTGAAATTCATCCAGACAGCTTTGATCTGCTCATTTTCACCGATGACTTTTATCACCGTCAGTTCGGGATCAATTATTTTATTGCCGCGGCGATTGCGGCTCATCCCGGCGATTTGGGCGGAGCCGATGCCGATTCGAGCCGGAGTCAGGTTGGCGTTTGCATCCAGTATCGCCTTTGCAGCGGCTGCGGCGGTTTCCAGCAGCAGCGGTTCATCGAAAATGCCCAGGCGCGGATTTCCGAAAATATTGGCGCGCGACATGGCAAACGCTTCGGGCGCGGCATGCGAATGCGTGGCAGAAAGCAGGATATTCGTCATGGACAAGCCGGATTTATTTTGCGCATCATGCTCATTCAAAATTTTGACCGTTTCTTCCTTGATACTTGCCGGCGTAAAACAGAGGTCCAGCGAAACCAGACAGCATTTTTTGCCACCCGATTCGATGACCATGGCGCGCGCATACACGCTATCGCGAACACCGGTTGCCGGGCGACCGTCGCGCTCGCCATACCCGCCAAGCGCTACCGGGCGTTGATGTACCGGCGGTGTCATATTCACCCTGGCAACACCGATGCGAAAATCCGTTTTATGAGTTGAGCAATTTGCAATCAAGAACAATGATACCATCAGAATGATTTGAAAAATAGTCGCAGCTTGAATCAAACTAATCCGCATATTCCACCTCCGCTAATTTTAATTCGAGCGCAGCATAGGAGTGCGAAAGCTTGCTTTCGCGAACTCTCAAAAAAACCTTCCCAGCAGATAACGATTTGAAAATACTTTTTTTGATAAATATCTCAAAAGAAAAGCCCCTTTTGGGGGTACAACCCAAAAATACCGCCTGAATGCAGAAATAAAATCGATTTCATATTTCGAAACCTGCCGTGCGCCAGTTGATCCAGCAGACCGACCATGGCTTTGCCCGTATACACCGGATCGAGAATGATCCCTTCCGATTGCGCGACGGCTTTGATCGTGTCAATTTCTTCCTGCCGGCTGAGCGCATAGCCTTTGCCAACGTAGCCATCGATGATGCGGATATCCTCTTCCCGGATCATGCTGGATAAGCCGAATCTGGATTTAAAATTGTC
This sequence comes from Candidatus Zhuqueibacterota bacterium, assembly GCA_016927835.1. Classification (GTDB taxonomy): domain Bacteria; phylum Zhuqueibacterota; class Zhuqueibacteria; order Thermofontimicrobiales; family Sulfurfontimicrobiaceae; genus Sulfurfontimicrobium. The sequence goes on from JAFGMA010000333.1 coordinate 5,640, forward strand.
GATGATTCCCATAATGCGCTTCACAAAATAGGCTTTATTATCACACACATTGAATCCGAAAATATCGATTTTCTCGTTGAAAATAAATTTTCCCAGCAGAAGCCCGGCATACGTGCCGCCGGATCCCACCGGACATACGATGGCATTGAATGCCAGTTTCGACTGCTGCGCCTGTTCGATGATCTCCTGCATCGCCTTGATATAGCCGAACGTTCCCAGCGCATTGGAGGCGCCTTCGGGGATCACGTACGGTTTTCTGCCCGCTGTTCGCAATTCATCAGCAATTTCCGACATAATTTCATCGACACGTGTGCGATATGCCTCTTCGGTAATCGTGCGAATTTCAGCGCCAACGAGTTCGTCTAGAAATAAATTTCCGTCCGCAACGTTGCCCTCCTGCCCCCTGAGAACCAGCACTGATTTCAATCCCAATTGTGCAGCTACGACCGCGGTCGCCCGTGCATGATTTGATTGTATGCCACCACAGGTAATCAGCGTGTCTGCGCCGCTTTCAACGGCGTCGGCGACGATGAATTCTAACTTTCGAATTTTATTGCCGGAAAGGGCGCAACCTGTTAAATCGTCGCGCTTGATATACAAGTCAATCCCGTCGAATTTCTGGCTCAGACGTTTCATGGGCATGATTGGCGTTGGCAAATTTGCTAACCGGATTAACCGGGGAAATTGAATCGGCATTTGTAAAGATCCTCCGGATTCGTTGCTTATGAAAGCAGGACTATTTACGACAAACTCATTATCTTCAACAGAATAACCAAAAAGGAAGTTCCGGCGATGCGAATAAATGCGGTATATTTTCTTTTAAATCTGATCAATCGGCGTTTATCGAACCGAGGGACAGGCGCCCTATTGGGACGGATGTAATGATTCGGGCGAACCGGCAAGCAGCGGCACCTATTTTTACCGCATTACCTGCAGTCGCTATTCGGCAAGCGCAAAATGGTTTTGCTGTGCTAGGCTTTTTCGAGCAGAGAGGCGGGAAGTTTCGCAAACCGGGATTATCATTCAACGCTTGCATTTTTATCAGCCAGATCCGTAGCCCAGTCACAGCAGTTGAATGAGGGATCAGGCATACGGTCATTTGTGGCAGAGCGGATTCCGAGAGAAAAATCCAGGTGCTCATCGCGTTAGAGGCATTTCATAGATTCCCGCTTAAAACATGGGGAATGACATGCAAAAAGGACTCAATTGAAAAAGTATCGGATAGTGAAGAACCAACTTGAAGGTGGAAAGAAATTTTTTTGTGGGTGCCACAGCGAGCGCATTCTTTCGTTTATTTCAGCGCTTTTCCCGATGGTTTGAGGGGCTTGTGCGAATGTACGAATTGCTGCAACCGGAGCAAGTGCCAGGTGCTCACCGATTCCAATCCTTCGGCGAGGATCTGCTGGAAAACCGGGAATTCGCGCGTTGTTTCCCGGAAAGCCTCTTCAACCTGGTAATTGACGCCATAGACGCGATATAAGCGATCAAGCTCCGGGATGATATTCTTGCCCCGCAAATAATTCGTGATTCCCATTTTAAAATAAAAAGTCTCACGATCGAGCCGGGTACCGAGATCGAATTGATCGAGCCCTCGAAACTCCTTGCGCAGTTCTTTTTCCAGGGCTTTCACAGTCTGCGTATAAATATCCAAAGCATTGTGAATGGTTTGTTTCTCTGTCTCCGATTTTTTGCTTTCCAACATATCCTGCAAGCTGATTATCGCATGCGAATAAAACTGATATTTTGCATAAACTTCCGAATCCGCCAACTGCATTTCGACGCGCTTGAGCAACTCAGCCAGAGTGGTTTGGTCTTCATATTCGATGCCGACTTTGCCATAATCATCGCTATGGGATGCAATTTCAAGCCCGAAAAGGATAGCGTTCGTCAGGAGTTTTTCTTCCGCCAGCAGACCCATTTGAGAGAGCATCGCATTGAATAAGTTGAGCTTATCCGGAGCGCCTTCAAACGGAGTCAGCGCGTCTTCCGATACGCCATGCTGTGCCGCGCCCCAGGGCAACTGGCTGGAATAGCGTGCGTGTGGCGTTTGATGTGTCAATTTTTTTAAGGGCTTATATGTCAAAAAAGAGATGAAGAGCAGTATGATGACGAATGCCACGAACAATAGCCACATGAGGGAGTCCTTTTCTCATTGGTTTCAGATGCTCAATCTGTGCGGCGAATTCAAGTCTTTTTGTATTTCTACAAAATAGACGGCGAAGCGCTCCGATCAACCGGCTGGAATAAATCCCAACTTTTTATAGACTTTGCGCATCAACCGTTGTGTGCGGGCATTGGCAATTTCTGCGCCGGCTTTCAAGATACTCTCCAGTTCGGATTTATCGGATCGAATCTCTTTAAACCGTGCCTGGATGGGTTTGAGAAATTCAACTACCATATCTGCCAGTTCGGCTTTGAAAGGTGCGTAGCCTTTGCCTGCAAAGCGTTCAGTTAATGATTCGAACGGCTCATTGCTGATTGCACGATGGATTGTCATGAGATTAGCGATTGCGGGTCTGGATTCCTCGTATGTGATTTCGGTGCCTGAATCGGTCACTGCCTTTTTGATCTTGCTGCGAATGAGGTCGGGTGGGTCCAGCAGCGCGATATAGTTGCGAGGATTTTCATCTGATTTCGACATTTTGCTTTGCGGATCCTGCAGACTCATGATGCGCGCGCCTTGCTGTTTTTCGCCGATGAACGGTTCGGGAATACGAAACGTTTCGCCGTAAATCGAATTGAAACGTTGAGCCACATCACGCGTCAATTCGAGGTGCTGCTTTTGATCTTCACCAACCGGCACCAGGTCGGTCTGGTACAAAAGAATGTCGGCTGCCATCAGGACGGGGTAGGTGAACAAGCCGGAATTGATATTTTTAGCGTGCTTTTTTGCTTTGTCCTTGAATTGGGTCATACGGCTCAGATCGCCCATCATCGTGTAGCAATTCAGCACCCACGTCAATTCTGCATGTGCTGGTACGTGCGATTGAACGAAAATCGTATTTTTATTGGGATCGATGCCGCAGGCGATGTACAGCGCCAGGAAATCGTAGCAGCGCTTCCGTAATTCGATTGGATCCTGCTGCACCGTGATCGCGTGCAAATCAACGAGGATGAAAAAGCAATCATATTGATCCTGAAGCTTCACCCAGTTTTTCAATGCGCCAATGTAATTTCCAATCATCAAGTTACCCGAAGGTTGAATTCCGCTTAACAAAACCTTTTTCCGTGGAGCCTCACTCATAAACGTTCCTTTCGAAGATTGTCGCATTTTTATGCTTAATGAAGTTGAGTAATATACAATAATCTAATCTTTTTGTCAAGCCGAATTTAGCCGCGGCGTGAAAACCACCTGTAAATGCAGCGTCGCATTCTACCTGAGTTTTTTCTTGACTTTGCTGAATAATTTTAGTAAACTATATCAACTGAAATAGCGTGAAATTAATGCATTGAGGCATATTATGAGCGACGTATTTACCGCATTCCCGGAAAAGACAACCCGGGATCCGTTGACGTATAAACACTATCTCGCTTTCCCGAATGATGGAATCAAGAAGGAAATTATCGAAGGAGACCTTTGTATGTCACCTGCGCCGTCATTGAAGCACCAGACAATTCTGAAAAGACTTGCTCATCTCCTGGATGATTATGTTCATCAAAAGCAACTGTGCGAAATTTTTATTGCGCCATGCGACGTCATCCTCTCCGATATCAATGTGGTTCAACCGGATATTGTTTTCATTTCCCGGGAAAACTACAGCATATTGAATGAACTCAACGTGCAAGGGGCTCCGGATGTTGTCTTCGAAATTTCATCACCATCATCAAGGGAAACCGATTTAATTTTCAAAAAGCGGATTTACGAACGTTTCGGTGTGAAGGAATACTGGATCGTCGATCCCGAAGCCGAAGCCATTGAAATATTTCAAAATAAGGAAAATCAATTTCAACTACTCGCCAAAGCCGTGCCACAGCAACCACTTGTCAGTCAATTGATCGAAGGGCTTGAATTGGACCTTGCTGCTATTTTCAGCGGTCAAGCAACAGCATGATCGAATCATTTCTCTTGAATTACATGCACCATGAAACATGCTATTCAAATCTCCTTCTGCAGCGCGTGGTTTAATTACCCGTAAGCCCATATTTTAATATTGCCTGCCCATTGGTAATAAATGCATAGAATTAAAATAATAGAAGGAAATCTAGTATATCGATTCATAAAAATCTTTACATTTAGATTGTAATTTTGTATATTGCCTTCCAACCATTGGGAGGTAATTATGTCACGAAAAAGCCAGCGTGCAAAATTAG
>JAFGMA010000334.1 GCA_016927835.1 Candidatus Zhuqueibacterota bacterium
AATCTCCTGAACTTGTCCCAGTTCTCTGCTGATACTGCTGATGACCCGAGCAGCATTATCAAGCCGGTTGCCAATCGCCTGGTTATTTAATTCGAGTTGAGTATTGAGCCTGACAGTTTGTTGATCGATGCTCCCCCGCATATCATGGAGCCACCGGGTAAGAATATCGAAAGATTGATCGCCGCTTTGAGCTTCAATCCATTGGCGCCACTGCTGTTGTTGCCGCAAAAATAAAAACAAAAAAATACAAAATAAAATCAGACTTGCCGCCCCCAAAAAAATTGCAATCCAATTCACAGAAATGTATTCGATTTTCTCTTTCCTCCGTTAAAACCTTCGAAGCCCGTTCCATACATCCGGGCTTATCCGGTTTTTAATACATCTTTTATTTTTTCATGAATCGCGACAAATTCAAGGTATTGGCTGGGTTTTACCAAATAACTGCACGCCCCATGTTTGTACATCCGATTAATATCTTCCTCCCGTGCCGACGTCGTCAGCACGATAACCGGTATAGCTTTAAACTCCTGGTGCGATTTGATTTTTTTTAAAACATTGTACCCATCGATTTTCGGCAGTTTGATATCCAGCAAAATCAAATCAGGAACGGGAATATTGCGCTTCGAAAGATACTTGCCTTTTTTAAACAGGAAATCCAACGCATCCTCACCGTCGGTCGCATGATAGATTTTCACATCTAACGGATGCAGTTTTATCGCCCGTTTTATCAATTCGATATGATCCTGATTATCTTCAATGATGAGCACTGATTTCGGATTTCTCTCGGATCGAAGCGCTTCAAGTTTTTGCATGCCCATGTTGCATTTTTCCGTGATGTTTCGGTAGCGTGAAAAAGAAAATACTTCCTTTGTTTTTCTGAGATTGTGCCCATATTTCACCCCCGTGTGCTTCGATGATTCGCTTGACGATTGCCAGCCCCAAACCCGAACCGCTTACGCCTTTTTTATTTCCCAACCGGATAAACAATTTGAAAAGATTTTTGCGCTGGATTGCCGATATTCCGACACCATTGTCCTTGACATAAAATTTATGAAATATTTCATCACCATTGTATCCGATTTTAATCTCCGGTTTGATTCCATTTCGGGAATATTTAATCGAATTGCCAATGAGATTTTTGAAAACGTGCACCAGGTGATTTGCCTGACAGCGCACTACCGGCAATTCATTATCGAGCGAGATCGTGGCTGCACTTTCGCTTATCTGATAGCGCAGTTCGCCAATTGCGGTTTCGATGATAGCGTGCATGCTCGCGGCTTCAAAATTTTCATGCACAATTTGTATTTTGGAGTATTCTAATAAATCTGTAATCAATCGCTCCATTTCATGCAGGTTATGATTGATTCGATCCATATACGTCGTTGCCTCATCATTAAATGCATCGCTATGGAACTGAAGCAATAATGATGTAAATCCTTTCATAGCAACGATTGGCGTCTTCAATTCATGTGAAACTGTGTACAAATAATTTTGCAGTTCCTCATCCTTTTGCGCGAGTTTTTTTTCAACCAGGACAAGATGCTGCTTGAGTTTATTAATCTCGTTTTGAAGTCCGTCTACCTGAAATGCGTTGCCCGTGCCTGATGCAATCCCTTGTTCGCACATTCGAAGGTTTATTCTCCTGATTTTGGAATTGTAAAATAGAAGCTGGAGCCTGCTCCTGGCTCCGATTCGACCCATATTTTACCTTGATGATTTTCAATGATTCTCTTGACGATGGTTAATCCCACTCCCGTTCCAATTTTTTCCGAATCCTGTTCTAAAATCTGAAATAAGCCGAAAATTTTTTCGTGATATTTTTTATTGATGCCAATGCCATTATCTTTTACACAAAACTGATGTTGAGTATCATGATCTTCATACTTTATCTCAATAAGCGGATCAGGATTATTTGCACCGATATAGTTTACCGCATTACTCAATAAATTCATAAAAACCTGTACCATACGGTTTCGGTCACAGACTATCTTCGGCAGATTACTTTCGACAACGAGCTTGATTTTTTTCTCCTGAATCTGATAAATTAGTTCATTCTCCGCCTCTTGAATAATTTTAGAAACTTCAACTTCCTCGAATTTATTGACAACTCGCCCGATTCGTGAAAGCTCAAGCAAATCACGGATCAATTTTTCCATCTGTTCAGCATTTACGACAATTCGCTCAAGGTAATGCTTCGCCTCAGCATCCAATTTGTTGCGATATTCATTGAGCATAATCGTGGCGAATCCCTGGATCGACACAATCGGCGATTTTAAATCATGCGAAACTGTATATACGAAATTCTCCAACTCTTCATTTGCTTTTCTGAGCTGCTCCGAGTTGGATTGGGAATCCTGCTGCAACTGGATGTTTTGAATAGCACTTGCCGCCTGAAATGCGATTTCCGAAATCAGCGTGAGTTGGCGTTCACTGACGTCATGGATTTCTTTCCAGAAAATAGATAGGATCGCCTGCGTTTCATCCTTGATGCGAATCGGGACACCCAAATATGATGAAAATGCTGAAATCATCGCTACTGAAGGCATTTCCTTTGCCAGCTCATTCAAATCCTGAATGTACACCGGCTTGTCGGATTGCATCAATTCCTGCAAGTAGGGTTCTATGAACTGGCTTGTGAATTGGACATCCTGCGATGCAAAAATAGCACTCAATTCCGGCAACTTAAAGTTATCATCGATGATTCGAATCAGGCATACATCTGCAAAGAAGGCGCGTTCGGTTGCCTTCGCAATGCAATTCAAAATCTGGTCGATCGCTTCACCGGAATTCACGCACTTGCTGATTCTGGCAAGTCCTGAGAGTTCAGCGATTTTAATTTCTGCATCTTCAAACTGCCTGCCATTCTTTAGAGCGACCGCAATTTCAGTGCTAAACTGATTCATGAAATTGGTTTGAGCATCAGTATATTGCTGAAGCCTCGTGTTCATCAACGAGATATCGCCAAGATAGCTATCCCCGGTGGAAAGCATTGAACTTAGTCTGGCGGTTCGCGATTTCACATTCAACGCCAAGGCTTTTTCAATTTGATCCACGGACTGCGCAGATTGTGCCTTCAAGTGCAGCCAAAACAAACTTTTTTCCGCTAGTGGTTTTCTGAGTCCTATCTGGATATTTTTATTTAATTCAGCGCTTATGATTGCATAAGTTTTGAAAGCCTCGCCCGCCTCATCGTAAAGCAGTACGGTCATCAAATCGAAAGGCAATAATTTGACCAGACTGGTTGCGGCGTTTTCGATGATTTCTTCTGTATGCAGCGCTAGATGAAGCTGTTTTGCCGCAGTCTGCCAGTCCTGCAACGCCTGTGTACCAGTAAGGGCGAGTCGATGCAACTGGTCTCTTTCAAGCATGGTAGCGATATACCTGGCAAGCACATCCAATATTTTAATATATGCATCGGAGAAATGCTTTTGTTCCTCATAAAACAGGGTCAGCACGCCTCGATGATTCTCAGCCAGTTTCAGAGGCAATGCAATGCAAGCATTGTAGCCCAATTTTTGGGCAACGGGTCGCCATGTTTCAAATGCCGAATCTTGTTGAATATCATTCACTGCGACAGGCTTTCGTCCGGCATGCGCAACCATAAAAGGGCTTTCATTCAATCCCAGGTTCCAGGTTTGCTCGATGCCACCGGAAGCATGATTCTCAATCCTGTAGGCAACTTGCAGCGCCGGAACAGAATGCTTATCCGTTTGAACGTGCAATGTGACATATTTTGCACCTTCGAGATGTCCCAATTGCAGCAGCATTTTTTTCATCCGGGTTTCTTGATCGATTTCATCGGAAGCCTCATTTCCCAGCGCAAGAAATCGAACCAACTTATCACAGATGAATTGTTCACTTGCAGGATGAATGGTATCGCCAGGGCAAAATCTGGCAAGCACCAGCGATTTTTGATTGCTTTCAAAAGGAATTAAATTGAGATCGACAACTGTGTGCTCTCCATTATGACCGATGAATTCGAGATGCTGAATCGTCACTTGCTCATCATTTCTCAACGATTCGCGGTACGGATGATGCACCAATTCAGCATGAATTTCGGAAAAGCGCTTTCCGCTTAAGTCTTCGAAAGAATTAGATGTCAATTTTTCGAACGCGCGATTCGCTTCATAGATCAAATCTTCTTCATGATTTATAATTGCAGCCGGTTCCGAAATGCTTTCAAATAGTGTGCGATTCAAACGGCTCACCTGCTGATGAAATCCCCGGCGTTGCTCCAATTCTTCTTCCAATTGCACTTTCTGCAATCCCAATGAAATCAGGAGCGAGATTTCTTCCACCAGCGCCTGATCGCTTTCATCGAAAGCATCTTTTTGTGAACTCGTCAGCAGCAGAACTGCATAGAGTTCCTTTGCGTTTATGACAGGCACTGCCAGCAATGCCTGCGTGTCATCCGGAAGGAAGGATTCATTATCATCGCCCTGCAGATCACTGGTTGAGATATCTGCCCAGTTCACTGGTTTCATTGTCTCTACCAGTTCATAGAGAAATGTATTTCTGGCAATTACGCTTGTTTCAGCCAAATCGAGATTGATGTTGAGTGCAGGCGTCAGGTAGAAGCTGCCGGATTGGGACAGGTAATATAAAACGGTTATTTGTTCACAAGTTACGTAATGTTGGATTTTTTGAATCGCCAGATGGAAAATTTTCACTGTATCGTTTTCTTCAGAGATTGTATTGACGATGCTTTTCAAGATCGAAATTCGGCTTATCTCATCAGCATAAGTATTCAATAAAGTGCTCTCCTGTTTGATTTTTTCGGCAATGTGAAGAAAAATGTCGATCCTTCGCCGGGTTCCGATTCCAGCCAGATTTTGCCGCCGTGGTGCTCCAGTATCTTTCTGGTAATCGCGAGCCCGATTCCGGTTCCGTTATTTTCTTCGGGATTCACCTTCCCGAATAATCCAAAAATAACCTCGTGTTTTTCTTTATTAATTCCAATGCCGTTATCTTTGATCCAGAACAAGTAATCGTTA
>JAFGMA010000031.1 GCA_016927835.1 Candidatus Zhuqueibacterota bacterium
ACGTAACGCATTGATGAATGGCAGATCACAGGCGGGCGCAAAATTTAAATTAAAGAAATATATACGAAGAAAAAAGCAAATTGTCAAATTAAAAATGATCGAAGATGGTAATTTTTATGTTTGTCGTGCTGATTTAATGATGCGTTGGCGTTTAAATGGCTTGGCAATGAGGGATTTTTGACTGCTATTGTGCAAATGATGCAAACAAGTCAGCAGGGCTTCATTATTTTAGCACGTCAGGCGCCAAATCCAGGAAGGATTTAATTCAACCAATCCGCATTACTGGCTTGACAATTATGAAATGAATTTGTATATTAAGCGTTTGTCTATTAAGCCTCACTTTTTGGCGCTGAGTTTCATTTTTGTTGCTCTGCTCTTCAAAAAGCATCGGTGATTGATATTTGACTTGTATTATTTCATGGAAAACAATAAACTATGATTAAACTTGCACCTTCAATTTTGTCTGCCGATTTTACACGGCTTGGCGAGCACGTTCTCCAGGCGGTTGATGCCGGTGCCGACCGGATTCATATCGATGTGATGGACGGGCATTTTGTGCCGAATATATCGATTGGTCCGCTGGTCGTCCGGGCAGTGCGCAATATTACAACGGCTATGCTCGAAACGCATCTCATGATTTCTGATCCCGAAAAATATATCGACGTGTTCGCGGACGCGGGTTCAGACCTTATCACCATTCATCAGGAATCGACGCCACATCTGCACCGGGCGATCCAGATGGTGAAGGATAAGGGTAAGCAGGCGGGCGTTACTATCAATCCTGCAACCTCGCTCTGCGTTCTCGATGAAATTCTGGAACATGTGGACCTGGTGCTGCTGATGACCGTCAATCCCGGGTTTGGTAATCAGATATTCATTCCGGGCATGTTGCGCAAGATTGAGCATTTGGCTAAAATGAAGCAGCAGCGCGGACTGCATTTTGATATCGAAGTCGACGGCGGCATTAATTCCAAAACCATCGCCCGGGTGGTTGAAGCCGGTGCAAACGTGCTGGTTGCCGGCGCAGCCATTTTTAGCGCACCGGAAGGCGTTGAGCGCGCGATGAAAAAGCTGAGGGAGAGCGTTTGATGGCGATGAAACCAAACAGCCAAACCGATCCGCGACATATTCTCGTCGGCGATATCGGCGGCACAAAGACGAATCTGGATTTGTATTCACATGCCAATGGCAAGCTGGTGCCGCTGTATCAGGCATCGTATTCCAGCGAGAGCTTTGAAGCATTGGAAAATATCATCGAAATTTTTTTGAAAGAAATCACTCAGCCGATTCATGGGGCGTGCTTTGGTATTGCGGGTCCGGTTTTGAACGATGCGTGCAAAACATCGAATTTGCCATGGAATGTGACCCGAACTGTGCTACAGGCTTTTTTGCACATCCCCGATGTTTTTCTGCTCAATGATCTCGAAGCGACCGCATACGGCGTGCTGCATGTCGAGCCAAAAGATCTTGTCATTCTGCGGGATGGCGTTGAAGACAGCCAGGGTACAATTGCCATTATCGCTGCGGGAACCGGATTGGGTGAAGCGTTTATAACGAAAGCCGGCGATGGTGTGCATGTCGTTGCCTCCGAAGGGGGGCATGTTGATTTTTCACCGAGATCAGAACTTGAAATCGAGTTTCTACGATTCATGCGCCGAACACATCACCATGTCAGCTTTGAGAAGGCTCTCTCCGGGCAGGGAATTTCCAATATCTATCATTTTTTAATCGAGTATCGACGCGCCAGCGAACCGCAATGGCTCACAGATCGCATGGCAGGCGATGATAAAAATGCCGTGATCACCAAAACCGCCCTGGCAGGTGAAGATGAGATTTGTATCGAGACGCTCGATCTGTTCACCTCGTTTTATGGCGCAGAAGCCGGGAACCTGGCGCTGAAAGTCAAAGCAACCGGCGGCGTTTATATCTGCGGCGGCATTGCGCCGAAAATCATCGATAAATTGAAGGATGGCAGATTCATATCCGCTTTTCTGGATAAGGGGCGACTACGGGAAATGCTCGAAAATATTCCCGTTCACGTGGTGATGAATGAAAAAACAGCGCTGTTGGGTGCCGCTCATTATGCTGTAAATCAGATTTTGGCGATACATTGAGGTATTTGATGCGGTGGTCGCGTCAGGGATAACAGCAGCCGGGCAGCTTAAAATATCCGGGGGAAATGGAGTTCCGCTATTCAAGGCAGCCATCCGGATTCCGAAATGACACTCTGAAATGGATACAGATAACTCACGATAATTAAAGAAGTAGGAGGCAGTACCGATGCAAGTTTCGAAAGCAGATCCTGATTTTGTAACAAAGTGCGTGAATACGATTCGATTTTTATGCGTGGATAGCGTTCAGAAAGCGAATTCCGGTCATCCCGGAATGCCGATGGGAATGGCGAGCGTGGCATTCGAATTGTGGACTAAATTTATGCAATTCAATCCATCCAATCCCGATTGGTCTAACCGCGATCGATTTATCCTTTCAGCCGGGCATGGCTCGATCTTACTTTATAGCATGCTCCATTTGACTGGCTATGATCTTAGCCTTGATGAACTTAAAAATTTTCGCCAGTGGGGCAGCAAAACTCCGGGGCATCCCGAATATGGTTGTGCGCCCGGTATAGAGACCACGACCGGTCCGCTGGGTCAGGGCTTCGCCAACGGCGTGGGAATGGCTATCGCACAAAAAATGACCGCCAATAAATTCAATCGTCCGGATTTCAAGCTGATAGATCATTTTATTTATGCGATTGCAGGGGATGGCGATCTGATGGAGGGCGTCGCGAGTGAAGCCGCATCGCTGGCGGGACATCTGCAACTCGGTAACCTCATCTATTTCTATGATGATAATAAAATTACAATCGAAGGCAAAACTGTTCTGGCATTTTCTGAAGACGTTGCCGGGCGTTTCAAAGCTTATGGTTGGCAGATTCTCAAAATCGATGGGAACGACCATGCCGCGATTTGCGATGCTGTTGAAAAAGCCCGGGCGGAGACCCAAAAACCCAGCCTGATCATCACCCGGACGCATATCGCCTACGGCAGCCCGAATAAGCAGGATACAGCGGATGCGCACGGGGCACCGCTTGGCGCCGAAGAGGTGAAGCTGACAAAACAAGCACTGAATTGGCAACAATCACCTGATTTCTTCATCCCGCCTGACGTGAAAGATTTTTTCAATACAGCGGTTGCGGAGAAGAAAAAAGCATACACAGATTGGCAACAGCGGTTTACGAAATGGCAAGCGGCTCATCCGGACCTGGCTGAGGAGTGGCGGAAGATGCAAAATCACCAGTTGCCCGATGATCTGGAAAAGCAGCTTATGGATTCCATCGGCGACGCACCAAACGCTACCCGCGCCTTTTCGGGGATCATTTTACAAAAGGCGGCTGAAATCGTACCCAATCTCGTCGGAGGTTCTGCCGATCTGGCGCCGTCCAACAAATCGAATATCAAAGCCGCCGCATCCTTTTCAGCCGGAAATAATGGCGGACGCAATTTGCATTTTGGCGTAAGAGAACATGCTATGGGATCAATCCTCAATGGCATGTCGCTGTATGGCGGCTGGATACCTTACGGCGCCACATTTCTGGTTTTTGCCGACTATGCCCGCCCCGCAATTCGACTGGCTGCCTTGATGGAAAAACAGGTGATCTATATTTTTACACACGACAGCTTTTTCGTGGGAGAAGACGGTCCCACCCATCAGCCGGTGGAGCATGTCAGTTCGCTGCAAATCATTCCCAATATGATCGTCATGCGTCCTGCTGATGGTCTGGAAACCGCGGCTGCCTGGGCGTATGCTTTGCGACGAACTGAGGGGCCAACAGCGCTATGCCTCACCCGTCAGACATTGCCGGTGTTGCATGTCAAAGAAAATTTCGATGCCCGACAAATACATAAAGGTGCATATATTGTCGATGATACGCCAGATCCGGATTTGGTAATTGTTGCCAGTGGATCGGAAGTGGGACCTGCCATCGAGGCGAAAAAGCTGCTCGAACAAAAAGGGCGCTCCGTAAGGGTCGTTTCGCTGCCGGCTGCCCAATTATTCGAACGGCAATCCCCGACGTATCGACGCTCAATTATCCCGGATGACCGCGCAAAGGTCGTTGCCATCGAAGCCGGTGTACCCGATCGCTTATATCGTATCGTCGGAAAAGAAGGCATGGTGCTCGGGCTTGATCATTTCGGCGCCTCAGCACCGGCGAAAGTCTTAGCCGAAAAATTCGGATTCACTGGCAAGCAACTGGCAGCATCAATTTCAAGCTGGCTGGATGCATGAAATTGTAAATCATGGGAGATACGATGAGCCGAGAAAATTCTATCACAAATGTAGTTTTTTGCGGCGTGGGAGGGCAGGGAATTATCGTTGCCAGTGATATCCTGTCCGATGTTGCACTTTCAGCCGGTTTTGACGTGAAAAAAAGCGAAGTTCACGGTATGGCACAGCGTGGGGGCAGTGTTATCAGTCAGGTTCGCTTTGGGGAAAAAGTCTATTCACCCCTCATAAGCAAGGGTGGCGCGGATATCATTGTAGCATTCGAAAAGCTCGAAGCACTGCGGTATCTCGATTATCTCCGACCGGGGGGAAGCATTTTTATCAACGATCAGGAAATTATACCGTTGACGGTTTTTTCGGGAGAGATTGAGTACCCCAAAAATATTGCGGAGCGCTGCCGAACATCCGGTGCTGATGTTTTTCCGGTGCAGGGCATTCAAATTGCAGAGGTGCTCGGAAATTCTCGTGCGCTGAATGTGGTTATGCTGGGGGCATTATCCGGCTGCCTGGACTTTTCCGATAAACAATGGCTTGAAGCCATTCGGAAGCGTATTCCGGCGAAATACCATGAGTTGAATGAAAACGCCTTTTTAGCCGGTAAAAAAGCAAAGGAGCCGCGCCATGATTGAGAATTTCATGCAACTGCTCGATTCAGCAAAAGCGATAAGTGCAAAGCGGAAAGCGCCGGCTAAAGTTGTAGTTGCTGCAGGAGATGACGCAGCGGCGTTGGAAGCAATCGTGGAAGCCCAGAAATTGGGAATCGCCAGCGGCGTCCTCGTTGGAAATCAAGCCCGTATCATAAGCGAATTGCAGCGACTGAACCAACCGCCGGACGTCTTTGAAATCATCGACGAAGGCGATGAAGCCGCTATCGGCAAACACGCGATGCGCCTGATTCGGGAGAAGCGCGGAGATATCGTGATGAAGGGGAAGATAAAAACCGCTGCCCTTTTCAAGGCTGTACTCGACGCTGAAACCGGTTTGCGCACAAGCCAATTGATCAGCGATATATTCATCTTTGAGTACCCCGCACAAAGCGGCGCCCGATTGATAATGATTACGGATGGGGGCGTTACCCTCTCGCCGGATCTGAAGCAAAAGATTAGCCTTATCGAAAATGCAGTAACGGTTGCGCATGCGCTGGGGAACAAATTGCCCCGCGTGGCAGTTCTTTCTGCAACTGAAACCGTAAATCCGGCTTTACCCTCTTCAGTAGACGCCGCGATTTTGTCGAAAATGAACCAGCGCGGGCAAATCGCCAATTGCCTGATCGATGGTCCTCTGGCATTGGATAATGCAATTTCCGAAGAAGCCGCCCGGCAGAAGGGTATCCAATCGGATGTCGCCGGCAATGCGGATATTTTATTGTGCCCGAATATAGAATCTGCCAATATGCTGGCAAAGGGAACGACCTATTTCGCTCATTTGCCGCTGGCACATATCTGCATTGGTGCGATGGCGCCTATCCTGATACCATCACGCTCTGATAGCGCTCAGGCGAAATTAATGTCGATTGCGCTGAGTGTTGTCGTGACTGACGTTTCATTCTGATGCCGGTCGTATTTTCGGAATGATCCGGATTGATTCGTTCTTCAGGCTTATGCCGAAAGAGGTTGAACGGCTCGAAAATTGCTCATACAATCCTGAATTCCGGCGCGGGGAGAAATGGCGGGAGTTTATTCCTCAGGATCATTTTTTTCAGCATTGTTTCAAGAATGACAGTATCTGAATTCCATCAATGAGCGACAAACATATCCTTTTAATAAATCCGTGGATTTACGATGTAGCTGCGTATGATTTATGGATTAAGCCGGTCGGATTATTAACCATCGGCGGCGTTCTTCGCGAGTATGGCTATAAAATTTCTTTGATAGATTGTCTGGATAGATATCATCCGGCATTGTCCGGATTGAATGGTAAATGTGCACCAAAAAGCAAAAAATATGGCACTGGCAAGTTTTATCGCCAGAAATTGGAAAAGCCCCCCGCCTTGAAAGACGTTCCTCGCTATTATTGCCGCTATGGTTTGCCGCTGGACATATTTATTCAAGAACTTGAAAAGCAGTCATCTGTCGACGCCGTCCTGATTACTTCGGGAATGACGTATTGGTACCAGGGCGTTTTCAAAGCGATCGAAGTTGTGAAATCGAAGTTGCCGGGTGTACCGATCTTGTTGGGCGGCATTTATGCGACGTTATGTACCGAGCATGCCATCGCATTTTCCGGTGCTGATTATGTGGTGAAGGGTCTTGGTGAAAAAAAGGCACTGGAAATACTGGATGATGTATTTGGAGCCAAAACGGATTTCAGCGCATTTCCCGAAAAGCAAGATGATATGCCGTTGCCGGCGTATGATTTGTACGATCATCTGGCATCGCTGCCGATTTTGACGTCGAGAGGCTGCCCGTTTCGCTGTCCTTTCTGTGCCTCGCATCTGTTGGTGGACAAATTCGAGCAGCGCGATCCGAAGAAAGTCGCCGATGAAGTTGAGTATTATTCAAAAGCGTATTCTGTTAAAAATTTTGCGTTCTGGGATGATGCCTTGCTGGTCAATCAAAAGCAGCATTTTTCCGTTTTCCTGAAGGAAATACTCAAACGCAGGATTGAGACAACCTTTCACACGCCAAATGGATTGCAGCCGCGTGAACTCGACTCCGAGTTAGCCGTCCTGATGGCGAAAACACAATTCAGAACGATTCGGCTGAGTTACGAAAGCGCGGATCCTCGCCGTCAAAAAGAGATGGGGAAAGTGTCAGACGATGATCTGCTGTGTGCGCTGGCGAATCTGGAATCGGCTGGATACGATCGGCGGCAAATCGAGGTCTATGTGATGATTGGATTGCCGGAACAGTCAGTTGATGAAATGATGCGAACGATTTTATTCGTACATCGCGCTGGCGCCAGAATTTCGCTGGCATCATACTCACCGATTCCGGGAACAGCGTACTGGCAATTGGTTAAATCCAAATATGATTACCGGGATGATAGCGATCTGCTGCTGACGAATAATTCGATTTTTCCGTTAAAGACACCCCGGATCGGTGCCGATACTTTTGAGAAAATGAAACAACTTGCCCGTACATTGAATAATGCACTGGATCAGGGGAAACAAATTTCCTAGTTGCGGCGTTTTACTTTCCCTGTTCTTCAACCACCGAACAGCGTTTTTATATCTCAAGTGTTTGCAGTATTTGACGGCTCAGTATTTTTTTATTAACGGATAAGTTCTGAGAGATTTACACTTAATTTAGGAGGTGGGATTAAATAGCCTGGACATTTTGCTTAAAAATAATATTGATAAATAGCAACTTAAGGCATTTTGATGGGTAATTTATTTTATCCCACCTCCTTAAAATTTAATTTTTAGAAAGAGGAGAATTCCCCTGCCGTTGGCAAAAATTTAATCGCCATAGGCTGAAACGGTTGAACCGGGAGATTAGAACTGCTCGGTTTCAAATTGATAAAATCTTTCTTTTGCGTATGTTAATTCTATGGTTTTGCCGTGCCTTTCATCTCGGTGAAAGGAACTAAATCAGCAAGTCCAAAGGTTTAGCAGCAAATGGATTGAGTTCTAGCAGCGATTGGAATCGGGAACAGCATCTTTGAATTCAACTTGATCATGATTTGAATGGAGTAATACTGATGGACGACACCTTTGGACAATTATTACAACGATTTGGGTATCTGGCAATCGGAATCGGAACATTTCTGGAAGGCGAAACCATATTGATTTTCGCCAGCATTTTTGCAGTACAGGGGAGCCTCCAACTCGGTTGGGTGATTTTCGCGGCTGCCCTGGGCGCTTTTGTGGGAGATGTCGGCGCGTATTTTCTGGGTTTCTATAATGTGGATTTTTTATTTAAAAAGTCAGCCGTATTGCGGCGTTTTTACCCTAAAGCCAAATCCTACTTCAGGCGCTATGGTCTCATCAGCGTCCTCATAGCAAGATTTTTGTACGGTGTACGCCTTCCGACAGGTATTTTTTGCGGAATGACACGCCTCAAAATTTGGCGATTTCTACTCGTTTCGTTTGCCGGTTGCGCGCTCTGGGCTGCCTTGTGGTGCGGTCTGGGATTCTCGTTCGGGCATAGTTTGAGTCTGCTGGTAGAAGATATACAGCGTTTTCAAAAATACATTTTCGGCGGCATTCTGGTAATCGCCATTGCTGTTTCGCTGATCAGACGACTCCGCACAAATGCGAAAATTTTGCCCGAAGCAATGCCATTGACCAGGCAAAAAATCCATTCCGCTGAAATGCCAATGGAACAACTGGTTGATTAAATCGCTTCTGTTGCTCGCCTGTTTGCCTTTTTCTGCTGGTTTAATTGTATCAACTCTATTCCCTCCAAATTTAAGAAGGTGTCCGAGAACTACCTTTGTGCCGTCATTGCGAGGAGTGTTTTTTGCAACGAAGCAATCTCAGCCGTTTTATTTGGGGATTGCTTCGGCTGGGCGCCCCCGGCAAAAAACGCCTCGCAATGACAGTTTTTCGAGTTTTCGGACACGCTCTGGCATTTTTATCTTACGCCCGGGATTGTAAACCGCGATCCGGGAACTGGATATAAGCCCACCAACCCCCCCCCCAAAAAAAAATACAAAGCTGAAGCTCCGACTTTTAACAGCCGCCTGGAATCACTTTGGACATTTACTATTCTGGTCGAAACTCGAAACCAAATCCCGGATTGTTTTGTTAAATGCAAGACCGGGGGCATTCTGCCTGCGCAATTTTCCGTTTATTCCGTGTTGAGATATGCTATATTGAAACTGGTCGGGCATGGCGTTGAAAAATCACTTGATTTAAATGGTTTTTATTCCTAAATTTTAAAACAGATTGCATCGGTCGGCTCAGCCTGTGCGCAGGGCGAAGACTGGTTCTCAAATACATTATAAAAGCTGAATTGCCAGTTCCCCGTGGCGCCTTATACACCAGCATTTCAAATCAACTTCAGGTGGTTTTTGTGAGAACGCATAACAACTTATTTCGATTAATATTGGGTGTCTGTCTCTTCGCGTATTCAACCAGCTTCGCTCAATATTATTTCGGGCGAAACAAGGTTCAATACGACGATTTCAAGTGGCACATCATGAAAACGCAGCATTTTGATATCTATTATTATCCTGAGATGCAGGAACTGGCAGAGATCGGCGCTGCTTTTGCCGAAGAGTCCTATCACTTTTTAGAGAATAAATTCAACCATAATATTGGCAATCGAATCCCACTTATTTTTTATTCCAACCACGCGCATTTCCAGCAGACAAACGTTTCATCCTATATCATCCCTGAAGGGATCGGCGGTTTTTTCGAATTTATGAAAGGCAGGGTGGTCATTCCGTTCACCGGCGGGCTCAATCAATTTGAGCATGTGATCCGGCATGAATTGATCCATGTTTTCACAATCAGCAAAATTGAACGCATCCTGAAAGACCATCGTCTCATGACCTACCCTGAAGTACCGCTGTGGTTCATCGAAGGATTAGCCGAGTACTGGTCGGAAGGCTGGGGACCAGAGGGAGAAATGTTTATTCGCGATGCCGTTTTGAAGAATTATCTCGTACCATTGGAGCAAATCTATCGCATCTATGGCTCATTCCTGATGTACAAAGAAGGTCAGGCGATTCTTAAATACCTGTCTGATGAATTTGGCGAAGAGAAAATTCTGCAGTTGATTGAAAATATCTGGAAAGAGAATGAATTTACCGATGTCATGAAAATTACCATCGGGGTGGATTATAAAGAATTCGATGAAAAATGGATTTACCATCTGCAGAAGGAAAAATTCCCGCTGTTGGCGGCAAATGATGCGCCTGAGATGATCGCCATGCAAAGCACCCGCGCAGGCTTTAATACCAAGCCGGCGTATTATCGCGAAGGCGATCAACGCAAGTTAGTCTTTGTCTCGAACAGCACCGGCTATTCCAATATTTATATTCAACCGTTAAAGCGTGCTACGCTGAAACCGGATAAAGAGATTCTGGTCGAAGGCGAACGATCATCTGAGTTCGAGGCGTTCCATATTTTGAGCAGCAAAATCGATGTTAATGCCGACGGATTGCTCATTTTTGTTTCCAAAAGCGGCAGAAGCGACGTCATTTATATTTATGATATCGATAAACGAGAACTCACTGATAAATTAAGATTTGATGGGCTGGTCACGCTTTCTTCCCCTTCCTGGTCGCCAGATGGTCGGAATATCGCATTCTCCGCCAATGATGCCAGTGGCAAAACAGACCTGTACATAACCGATGTCAATTCCGGCGAATTACGCAAATTGACCGACGACTTCTATGACGACCGCGATCCGGTCTGGTCTCCCGATGGCAATACCATTGCGTTCAGTTCCGACAGAACTGCCTACGGAAAAGATGGATGCTATAATATTTTCATCTTCGATTTGAACCGGATGGAAATTTTCTATGTGACATCTGGACCGTACCACGATTATTCGCCTGCGTGGTCGCGTGATGGCAAATACCTGACATTTACGTCCGATCGCGATGGCGCGTTCAATATTTGGATGCTGGAGTCAACTCCCGCCGGGGAAAAGCAATGTGAGTCCGCGTCTCGTTCGAGAGCCTATGCCAGCAGTTCGGGCGAGATAAATCTTGCCCAGGAGCTTTTTATCGACTTACCAGAATATCCTTCCGCACTCGCCGATGCGTATTTGCTGAAGCGGCTGACGAATTTTACAACCGGCGCTTATGATCCCGTCTGGACTGATGACAGCAGCCTGGTTTTCACCGCATTCTCCAATTATTCAATGCAAATAATGGAGTTTGAAGATGCCATTCAAAAATATGAAGCATCAAAACCGCAGCCTCCGGATTCTGTCCTCCTTCAAGATGATTTCTGGGTAGCGAAAAAGTTGACCGTCGCCGGCAACACATCGGCGGTGAAATATAAGCGCAAATTCGATCTCGATGTCGCCCAAAGCCAGATAACGCAAGATCCAATCTTCGGCACCTCCGGTGGCGCGCAGTTGGCAATAACCGATATGCTCGGAAATCAGCAATACTACGTCCTGATTTATAATAACGCCAGAACACGCGATGAATTTTTGGAAAGTTTCAATGTTGCGGTATCTCGTGTCGATTTAACGCACAGGACAAATTTTGCCGTGGGATTATATCATTTTGCCGGGCGCTATTTCAATTATGCAGAAGGCTATTTTTATGAGCGGCGTTATGGCGGATTCGGCGCGATCAGCTATCCGTTTTCTACATTCAAACGATTGGAAGGCAGCCTGAATATCCGTCAATCGAATAAGGAATGGTGGCTAAACGAACGCAAAGCCCTGCTGGTATCGAATTATTTGTCGTATATCAAGGATAATTCCCTCTGGGGACCCACGGGACCCATGGATGGCGAGCGATTCAATTTCACTGCCGGATATTCGCTTGATATCAAATATTCAAAGGTTAATTTTTACACATTGATCCTCGATTACCGCAAATATTTCCGTCTCGGGCAACGGGTGTGCAATGCAGTCCGTTTCATGGGAATGTACAACATCGGCAAGGAAGCACTGCCATTTTTTATGGGCGGCAGTTGGGACTTGAGGGGGTATCGCTACTGGTCGATCTGGGGTCAAAAGCTCTTCCTTTTCAATAATGAAGTCAGGTTTCCGTTTATCGACCGGTTTATGATTAATTTTCCATTCGGCGGTTTGGGTTTCAGTTCAATTCGCGGTGCGGCTTTTCTGGATATCGGGAATGCCTGGGATGAACACCTGAGAACCGCGCTGGGGAGTGCCGGAATCGGGATACGATGGCGGTTCGGGGGCGTGCTGGTGCTCAGACTCGATCATGGGGTGAAGTTCAATGTGGAAAACATCGATCGCAGCTACAAATATTACCACCTGGATGCTCAGTCTGGCAAATTTACCCAATTCTTCTTTGGGTGGGACTTTTAGCAGGCAGAGTTAAGCAATATATCCGCTTGATGAATTCGGAATATAAAGTGGCTGAACGATAAGTCCTTGTTAAAACGCTATTTTTGTACTGCGCTCAGGGTGAAAATGTTAGTTTTCGTTCGAGCGCTATACAAAAAAACAACCAATTTTGCAGTTGTGAAAAGCACTGTTTTTGTTACTACACTCGCACAAGAAAGAATCTCATAGCCATCAATATGACGCCAAAGCACGGAGTATTCAATTGAATAGCAAACAGCGAGCTCAAACCGCAATCAAACATGTTCAGCCAGACCGCGTTCCTGTTCATATCTGGTTCACGCCACAGGTTGCCGCAAGCCTTGCCGACCGATTCGGTGCTTCAGGTATTGGGCTGGATGTCGCTGTTGGCAACGATATTCTGATGACGCATATCGGTGTCAATCGCGGCTTTGACCCGGATGTGCCCGCGGGAACTTTTTACCTTGACGAGTGGGGGATCGGTTACCGCAAGGTGCATTTTTACAATGAAGTCGTGGAAAATCCCCTGGCAAATATCGATAGTTTGAAGGATTATAAATTCCCGCTCCCGGCGAATCCGGAGCGATTCCGAATCCTGGACCAGATCCTGGCAACTTATGGCGACACGCATTTTATCGCAGCGGATATGTCCAGCAATCTCTTCGAGATTTGTTTCCATTTGAGAGGCATGGAGCGTTTTTTGTCCGATCTGGCGTTCAATCATCCCATTGTCGATGAATTGATCCGACGCCTGCTGGAATTCGATGTGGAAGTCGCGGAACTAACGCTCGAGCGCACAGTCGATATGATCTGGCTGGGCAGTGATGTGGCTTCGCAGCAATCAATGATTATCTCTCCGCAACAGTGGCGGAAAATTTTCAAACCGGCAATGGCGCAATTAATCGCAGCGATCAAAACCCGGCGCCCCGGTATCCCGGTTGCCTACCATAGCTGCGGCGCCATTCGCGAAATCATCCTCGACTTGATCGAGATCGGCATCGATGTCTTGAATCCGATCCAGCCGCTGGTCCCGGGCATGGAACCCGCTGGATTGAAGCGCGATTTCGGCGACCGGCTCACGTTCCATGGTGGTTTGGATGTGCAACAAGTCATGCCGTATGGTACCCCTGGCGATGTCCGTGATGCGATCCGGGAACTGCTTTCAATTATGATGCCCGGCGGCGGTTATGTTTTTTCTCCGGCGCATGCGCTGCAACCGGATGTGCCTCTCGAAAATATCGGCGCCATGTTGGATGCGGTCAAGGAATTCGGCGAATATTAGCATCGCTTAATGTCAAAGGCTTTCCGAAATGCCTGCCATATAAAATGAATTCAGGAGTTGGGAGAAATAGAGTTCGTCCGAAAATAACCTCCCAGGTTTTGTAAAACTAAAAAAGTCAATATGTAGTAATATTATTAATCCGAATACCAATATTTAGTGTCTTGCGGGAACCTGCGGAGGTTTATAGATATAATTTCACCCAAAATGATTAAACGACTTTTGTCGTTAATTATTTTGACTTTAATCATTTTGGCAGTGTTTTCCATCTTTTATAACACATTGGTAAAACTAGGACACGGATTGAATGGATGAAACGGATTTAAACGGATATTTTTCATAAAATTATTTCGTTTCAATATAATTTTAAAAGCCTTTTTTCCTTACGATTAAAAATCCGCTTTGTTACATTCCTGAAATCGAGAGCCGTTGCTATGGGGAAAATCGTTTTTAAACGAAATCCGGCATTTAGTGGGTGAAAGGAACTCATAATTCTGAATATAACCTGAAAATTAAGGGAGGATACGCGATGAAAAATCTGGCGGGAATCCTGAGGGAATCAGCAGAAAAATATCCGAAGCTTACAGCAGTGAGCTTCATGGGGCAGGATACAGATTATCAGACGCTGAATCAGTCGGCAAATAAAATCGCTCATGCGCTCCGGGAAATGGGCGTCGCCAAGGGGGATCGGGTGGCGATCTACTGTATAAATTCCCCATTTTTCGTTGCCAGCTATTTTGGTATCCAAAAGCTTGGCGCAACCGTTGTTACCATAAATTTGCTGCTTCACCCGAAAGAAGTGCAATACATTTTGAAGGATTCAGGGGCGAAGGTGGTTATCTTTTATGAATTGTTTGCCGAAGCGGTCGCAGCCATCAAGGATCAATTGCCCGATCTTAAAGGCTTGATTTTAATCGGTAAATCCGATAAAGTGGCTGCCAATAACTACGTTGAAATCATGCAGAATGCCCCTGCCGATCCGATTGAAGTCGACGTTGATCCCAAAACCGATGTGGCGGCTATTTTATACACTTCGGGCACAACCGGCAATCCCAAAGGCGCGATGCTCACCCATTATAACTTAATGAGCAACTCCGCGTCGGTTGCGCATACCATCGGCATCACCCATGATGATGTGATTCTCACCGTACTGCCAATGTTCCACTCCTTCGCTATGACCTGTTGTATACTTGCGCCGGTCAGCCAGGCGGGGAAAATTCTGGCAATTCCCAAATTCGATCCGATAATGGTTGCCGATGCGATTCAGGCAAACCAGGCAACGCTGTTTTTCGGCGTACCCAGCATGTATGTTATGTTCCTCCAATTGCCCCCCGAGAAAGTCTCCGCCCTGGATAGCCTGAAATATTGCATCTCCGGCGGCGCTGCCATGCCACAGGAAGTGATGCTGCAATTCGAAAAGAAATTCGGAAAACTCATTTATGAAGGTGATGGACCCACAGAATGTTCGCCGGTCACAACGGTCAATCCAATCGGCGGAAAACGGAAAATCGGTTCCATCGGTTTGCCGATACGTGATGTCGAGTTGAAGATAGTCGATGATAATGGCAAGGAACTGCCCGTCAAAACCATCGGCGAAATCGTCGTGCGTGGTCCCAATGTGATGAAAGGCTATTTCAATTTGCCCGAAGCCACAACCGAGTCGTTTTTCGGTGAATGGTTTCGCACCGGCGACCTGGGTGAAAAAGATGAAGAGGGCTATTTTTATATTGTTGATCGTAAAAAAGATATGCTCATTGTCAATGGCATCAACGTTTATCCGCGGCATGTCGAGGAAGTGCTTTACGGTCATCCGGCTGTCGCCGAAGCTGCCGTCATCGGTGTGCCGGACAAAACGCATGGCGAGATCCCGAAGGCGTATGTGGTTTTGAAGCCGGGTGCAACCGCTTCGGCAAAAGATATCCGAAAATTTTGCATGGACAACCTGGGACGTTTTGAAATTCCGCGGCAGGTCGTGTTCCTGGAAAAATTGCCCAAAAGCGCCACCGGCAAGATATTAAAACGAGAATTGCGCAAAGATGGCGAAATCGAGCGCGGCGTTAAACCAGCAAAAGAATAACTCCTGCTATACCCTGGGTTGAGCGGTTCAACGTTCAAGGTTCCGGGTTAAAGCAAAATCAATAGATTATAACCATTGAACCGGGAACCCGGAACCTGAAACCGCTCAGTTTAGCTATTAAATTAACCTGACGACAGAATGGAACCTCGTAATTGATGAAATCCGAGCGATATCCTGATTTTCGAACGATTGCTTTCTGGGCAGGACCTGTGATTGCGTTGTTGTTTATATCGGCATTTGATCTGGATCCGGAGCATCCTGCGGTGACGCGAACAGCAGCGGTCGCGATTTGGATGGCTCTTTGGTGGATAACTGAGGTTATTCCGCTGGCAGCAACCGCCTTGTTGCCCCTGGTTCTGTTCCCTATTATGAACATCTTGCCCGGCAAACAAGTGGCGCCACAATATTTCAATCACATCATTGTGCTGTTTCTCGGCGGCTTTATCGTTGCAATCGCCATGCAGCGTTGGCAACTTCACAAGCGAATCGCATTGAAAATGATGCTCTGGATCGGTGTCAGTCCCTCACGGATTATATTGGGATTCATGAGTGCCACAGCGTTTCTATCGATGTGGATTTCGAACACGGCAACAACGATGATGATGATACCCATTGCGCTGGCAGTGATTTCAAAAATGGATGACTTGTTTGATGCACCAACCGTGAGCCGATTCTCCATCGGATTGCTGCTGGGCATTGCCTATTCAGCTTCGCTAGGCGGCATGGCGACTTTGATTGGCACGCCGCCCAATCTGATCTTCGTGCGCATGTTTGAAATGCACTTCCCCGGCGCTCCCACGATTACGTTCGCCCAGTGGATGCTCTTCGCCACGCCTCTGGCGTTGTGCTTTTTCATCATCCTCTGGTTGTTGCTGGTGCGTCTGTTTGCGCCCCCGGCTTCAACGCGAGAGATTGATGAGCATTTTTTCGAAAATGAATATGCCCGGCTGGGACCTATTACATTCGAGGAAACCATCGTTTTAATCGATTTCGTTCTGCTCGGGTTGCTCTGGCTCACGCGCAATGGTATCCAGGTTGGCAGCTTCAATTTTCCTGGCTGGGCGGCGCTGTTTCCTGATGGCAACGCCATCGATGACGGAACCGTTGCCATCACCATGGCATTATTCCTGTTTCTCATTCCCTCCAAACGCGCTCCGGGAACGCATATAATGGACTGGACATCGGTCAAAGAACTGCCCTGGAATATCGTACTTTTGTTCGGCGGCGGATTCGCGCTGGCAGCAGGCTTCAAGGAATCGGGACTTTCAAGCTGGATCGGATCGCACTTAACGAGCCTGGACACATTGCCCATCTTTCTTGTTATCATTATCCTCTGCGGAATGTTGACCTTCCTCACCGAAGTCACCTCCAACACTGCAACAGCCAACATGATCATGCCCATATTAGCATCGATTGGCGTCGCCATCAAATTGAATCCGTTGGTACTGATGATACCAGCGGCGCTTTCAGTGTCCTGTGCATTTATGCTCCCTGTGGCAACGCCGCCCAATGCGATCGTATTCGGAACACAACGCTTGAAGGTTTCCGATATGGCGCGAGTGGGCATCATTTTGAATTTGATTGGAATGATACTTATTGCCCTGGCAGTTTATATCTGGGGTAAGTGGGTCTTCGATATTCAGTTTGACGTATTTCCGACATGGGCGAAATAGGCTCTGAATGACATTTTTGAATTTGTCGAGTTGGTTCCTTGAATTAAAACCAGCTTAAAATAGAGAATAAACTGTGTCATGTGAAAGATAGCCGTACATTATATATTGTCTAATAAGTAGTTATATCGAAAGGAAATGGCAAATTTCAAATCGCTATGAATTCTTGACTAAGCCTAAGAAAAACATTTTGAAACATTACTTGAGAAATCAAAATTAATATTGCCTGATATGAGCTATTAACGTTCTGATAATATAAACATTACGGATAGAAAAGCCTGAATTCCACATCGCTGAGTTAAAAAAAATTAATATATTAAAAAAAATGCTTGACTATAAATATTCATTTTTGTATCTTTTCCCTTACTAAAGTGACACGAGACGGAAATAAGTGTATTTTTATTTATAATTTACAATATATTATATTGGGATCGTTAGAAGATTGGAATAATGCTAGGCGCCCAATTACGGAAATGTAAGGCGGGCGACTGGTACATGCGATTAGGGGTCGAATCGAGCAGGAAGCGGATTGTGAAAAGTGCAGAAGACAGCTCTGGAAAATAGCAACGCTCGTTAGCAAAAACAGAAACGATTCTAATGATAAAATTTAGTCGAAAAGCGAAAATAATACGCCCTGACTTCATTGAATTAATGAAGCGAGGGAGTACTATATTTTCGCTTTTTTGTTTGGAGATATTACGGAAGTTAATGCGTTAAAAAAATTATTAAAAGGAGGTGATTGGAAAAGTGAGCTGATTTAGTGTAGAGGAACGATTTCTTAAACGAATCATTAAATCCTATTTTTAATGTGGAGGACACTTATGAAGGTCAAAATTTTTAACAAACTGTCTATAGCTTGCTCTATAGGCTTAATCCTAACGCTTTTATCCGCAGCGCCGCTGTTTGCCGGTTTGGGTAAAATCGCTGGTACTGTAACCGATGCGGAAACCGGAGATCCTCTTCCCGGTGCAAGTGTGCAGATTTCCGGCACGCTGATGGGTGCGGCGACCGATGCAGAAGGACAATACTTCATTCTGAACGTCCCGCCTGGAAGTTATGTCCTCAAAGTTGCTTACATGGGATATGCAACCCAGGAGATCGAGAATGTTCGTTCCCAGTTGGACGTAACAACCACGGTGAATATCAAACTGAAACCAACTGTGATCGAAGGTGAAACCGTTTCTGTGGTTGCAGAACGCCCGGTTATCGATAAAACAATGACCGCTACGAAAGTAGCATTCTCGGATCAGGTGATCGATAATGTTTTGCCGGTGGCTGAATTGAATGCCATTTTGCAGACATCCGTGACCACCCAGAGCATGCGTGGTGCGAACAAATCCGGTGTTGATTACATGGTCGATGGTGTTAAAATCACCGATCCCTATTTCGCAGTCGGTGGTGGTTCGCAAGGCTATTCCATGGTCAAACGCGACGATACACCCCTGGATAATGCCACAGGACAATTCGAGAATCAGGCAGCGGTTAGCACCAGAAAATCCGGTATGGTCAATACGTCTGTTAATGTTGCCCAGACCATGGCTCAGGAAGTGAATGTTATCGCCGGTACCTTCAATGCTGAATATTCAGCTTCCGGCGGTGTGGTTAATGTCGCTTCGAAGAGCGGCAGCAAAGCCTACACAGCCAAATTGCATCTCCGTTCCAGCCTCGGCGGTCTGGATCACGTCGGTCCAAATATTTACAGTGAAAAACCCCCGAAAGGTGAATTCGCCGATAAAACCGCTGCCCAGCATTATCTGGATTACAGAAAAGACCTGGTTGACACGGGTGAAGAAATCAACCTTGAACTTGCCAAATTGATGGACTGGAAAAGCGGCAAGTACGAATATGGTGACGATCCGCGAATGAATGCCGAATTGTACGTCGGTGGACCGTTGACCGATAATGGCAATTTCTTCCTTTCCGGTACGTTCCTGAATGACCACGGTCGATTCCCCGGTGAATTCCAGAGAAAAATCGGAGCATCTTTGAAAATCAACTACAATCTGACCGATTCGGATAAACTTACCGTTATGGGTAGTGTGGAAGACGGCGGAAAACTGTTGGGTTGGAAAAACCGCCAGTACACCTATATGTACTCATTCTTCCTGGAAGGACAACCGGTCAATGAAAAACTCGGTTTGTTCGGATACCTCAAACACAATCATGTGTTCGATGCCTCCAGCTTCCTGGAAACAACTATCAGCTACGTCGGTAACCAACGTACCTATGGTTACTGCCCGGTCAATGGCAAATTGAAATATGATGATTACGGTGATTTCATCATTCTCGATAAGTACGATAAAGCCAGGAAATATATCGTAGATGAAGAAACCCGTATTTTCGATGCAAAAGCCGGTAACAACCAGCTCTACCAGGTGGATGATTTTGGCAACCAGATTCGGTTCGGGCTTGCCGGATATAGCTACGAAGATTTTTCATCGGGCGACCTGACCATACAATCGCATTTCACCAAGCAGATGAATTTCAATCACCAGTTGAAAGCCGGTGCCGAATACAAGCTGTATAACATCAATCAATTTTCTCACAACGTTTCCGCTGGTAGCTACGATTCGGACTTCCCCTATGTGGGTGTTGAGTTTGACGTGAGTCCCTGGTCTTTCGGTACGTATATTCAGGACCGGATCGAGTACGAAGGCATCATCGTAAATGCCGGTATTCGTATGGACGGATATAATATGGATGCCAAGATATTGAGCGATCTATTCGATCCCGCACAAATCGACTCAACCAGCTACGGTCGCAAGTACGCCGGAACCAAAGGCGAGGAAGATCCTGAAACGCACATCTACTTCAGCCCGCGTTTGGGTGTGTCGCATCCCATTAGTGAAAATGCCGCCATGCATTATAGCTGGGGTATTTACACCACCCAACCTGTTATGAATACCTGGTTGACGGACTATGGCACATTTGCAAATGTTTCCTGGCCTCATTACTACGATTCAGATACCGATCCTGAAAGAGCCGTTGCTTACGAAATCGGTGTCAATGTCGCGCTTAGCGCAGATTTCGGTGCTGACTTGACGGCTTATTACCGCGATACGAGAAATGCAAGTGAAACGTCTTACCTGATTACACCGCAGGGAGCGCCATTCGCATTCTACAGCTACCATACCAGTTGGGGTTATCGTGACAGCCGCGGTATCGAATTGAATCTGTGGAAACGCCCCTCGGAACGGTACTTTGGCGTCGTCGGTGTGTCGGGTAACCTGAGTCTGTCTTTCTCGTATGACGCGAGTTCCGCTAATGCCAGCACCCTGGCTAATGTTCCACCCCAAACATCGTTGAATGCAGGTTCGCAGGATGAAGATTACGATTTTGATACCCGTTATACCTGGCCCACATATACCCGTGCTTACGATGACTGGAATATGAAGCTGTTGCTGTTGCTGGACTTCCCGTATGAAGTAAACCTGTCTACAATTACCACCTATCGCAGCCCCTGGCGCTATAGAAAGACACTTGATGTAACCAATACGCGTTACGAAGAGATGCTGGATGGCGATGATTACTTACGCGTCGATCTGCGTCTCATCAAATACGTCAAGTTTGCTGGCATTCGCGCCGGTGTCTTCTTCGAAGCTTTGAATGTGCTGGATAACGAAAATATCTTGAGCTACGATGTACACAATAACAGCACGTACTACGAAGAAGGCAAAGGTCCCTGGGGTCCATTGAACAGACCGGTCGATCAATGGGGTAACCCGTATGCTGATATTGCACGCGAACTCTATGCTGGCTTTGAGATTTCTTTCGAATAATTCACCAGCAGAGAAAAAAATGTTCTTACAAGGAGATAGATAATGATAAATAAACAATTGTTAATCTATACGTTAGTGATGCTTCTTGCGCTTTCAACGTTTGGTCTGGCAAGAGAGTATGCTGGCGTTGGAGTTATATGTTGCGGTGACTTGTGGGATACCTTTGTGCCGAGTGCGCATGCAAAGTATTCCAGCGAATCGAATACTGATGTCACCAGGAATTACTGTGCCATGCGGATGGGCAACCTCGAGCGTCAATGGACTACTCCCACCCAGATGTACCCTGGCGGTGACAAGCTCCATTTGCCGTGGGCACAGAATTTTTTCATGACCGAGTACAGCCAAAGCGAAATCAATAACTACACCACCGATGCCGATCCCAGGGCGAAAAATTTTGTAAATGCCTTCTGGATGCCCACGTTGCAGGGCGCTGTTACAAGCAATGCGGATTCCAAAGGCGCCGTGCCCTGGAAAGACGATGCGCGTACGGGCATGATCTACGAAGCATCGCAGCCCACCAATATCGGTGTAGATATGAAATTCCGCGTTCGCGCGAATACGTTGAACGAAGCCAACATGAACGATTGGGTCATGATGGAAGTTGAACTGACCAACACCGGTAAGCCCGATTATAATTGCGATGGCGTGATCGATGCCCAAAATCATAAGATTGAAGCGCTGTCGTTTGCCAGCAGCAATGAAGTAATCGGATCGATGTATAATAACACCAGTGGTAACCGTTGGAATGCTGCTTGGCTGAAATCGCGTATGAGCGGTTACGATGGCAGCCCGGATCCCGATGGCAATCCCTGGGATGTGCCGGTGGTTTATGGATCGAACTGCGATCCGGCGACTATCGATGCCAATGGCTGGGCGCCCGATGGTATGCGCTATGTGGGATACATCCACGGACGCGCGGTTCCGCGCGACCTCTGGAGCGGTTTTCACTTCATCGCTGTCAAGAAGGGTTCCATGAGTGGTGGCGCTGCTGCAGAAGATAAAGAAACCATTTACGGGACGCATCCGATTGGTGAAGGCGCTGAACGCGGCTGGTATACCACCGTGAACCGCACCATGCTGGGATTTGGCACGGGCTACGGTCGTTTCCTCGAAGCTACCGGTGTATGGTACGAGGATGGCGGACGTACCTGGAACAGCATCGCTTTGAATGCGGTGAAGCCGGATCCGAATTTCTTCGATACCACAAAACCCTATACCGCAGGCGATCCGCTTTCGTTCGTCGGCATCGAGAAACCCGAAGGCTCTCGCGGTCGTCCCAATGGCGACCAGAAATACACGGGCAAATGGCTGCAGAACTGGGAAAAGAATTATCCCGGAACACCTTCACCCGGTATTCCCGCAGCAGATCAATGGACCGCTGGTGGGACACCGCCTACCTACCACAACTTCGATGGTGACCGCTATGTGGGTGTTGGACCGTTTTCTCTCGACGTTGGCGAAACAATCACTGTTGTCTGGGTCGAATATGCGGGCTATCGTCTGAAAGGCGCACGCCAGTCTATGAAATCCGCGCGCTGGGCGTATGAGAATGATTTCAATATTCCCGAACCGCCGCCCATGCCGGATTTGATGGTTAAAGCCGTACAGACACCGTCCGGCGAATTTAAAGCAAAAATTATTTGGGATCAAAGAGCAGAAGCTGCCGATGATTTCGCGGGATACAAGATTTACCGCGTAACAGCTTTCCCGAAAATCGACTTTTCTATTCTGCAACACCGTTGGTTCGAGACATACCATCATCAGAACGCCAGCGACATTGGCGCCACCGATGCTGAACTCGAGAGCAAATATAGCAAGACCGTGAATCCCAACAAGAGCATTCCGGCGGATTATAAGCTGGAATGGGATCCTAGCGCAGCCGGTCCCTGGAAGATTCAGGCGTACATCACCAAAGACCAGTTAGCTACGTATGCAGTCAACACCGATGAAGACGCCGGTACCTATCCTTATGAATGGGTAGATACCAGTGCGGAAGTCAAAGACGGTTATACCTACTGGTATTATGTAGCCGCTTTTGATAACGAGAGTGGCACAATGGCAGGCGTGACGTACAATCACCTGGAATCCGGCAAAGACAACTGGAACGGTCGTGACGGTCGCTGGTATGGCTGTTATTACTACGCTCCTGGCGCCAGTGAATATCCAACAGTCGACCTGGGCGCTCAGAAATTCCTAGGCGCGAACTTCGTATTGAAGCCGGCTCGTGTTGATAAAGATGTTCTCATCTCTGGTGCTTTGAAGATTGGTGTGAAACCCAATCCGTACAAGGTTCAGGCTCCGCACGATGTTGGCAATGAGCATAAAGTCCAGTTCTTCAACCTGACCGCTGATACTCGAATTACCATTCTCGATTTGTCGGGTCAGATTATGAACGTTCTCGAATACGAAGGTGCGAACCCGGCAGATGGTTCCGTTTTCTGGGATATGTTCACCAAAGATGGTCCTGAAGTTGCCAGTGGTTTGTACATCTGGATGGCTGAATATCCTGGTGGCCAGCAAACCGGTTACCTCGCTATTCAACGCTAAAGCTCAATTAAGTAACTGAATATGAAATCGAGTCTTACAAATAAAGGAGAATATTCTCTATGAGACACAAAATAATCTCCACGCTACTTATTTTAGCTTTGGTAGTGTTGATAGGTAGCGGGTATACGCAAACAATGAGAAAAACCGGTAGCTCCGGCGCTGCGATATTGAAGGTTGCTATCGGCGCTCGGGCAACCGCCATGGCAAACGCCATGACATCGGAAGTGGGCGATGTGAACTTGATGTTCTGGAATCCCGCAGGTATTTCCATCGAATCCGGAAAAACACAAGTCACATTTTCATATAATAACTGGATCGCCGATATCAGCCATAATGCATTTGGTGTTTCGCATTCCCTCGGTAACTGGGGCACAATCGCAGTTGGCGGAATGATGGCAGGCATTGACGGGATTGAAGCTTTCAGAGATACGCAGGCGGGTTTGGATAAGGTAACCTATAATACCGATCCGACCTTCGATTTCAATGCCAGCTTCTTTCAGTTAACCTATGCCAAGCAGTTCACCGACAAACTGTCTTTAGGTGTAAGTGCAAAATGGTATTCCGAAACGATTGATGGCGATGGTATCAGCGCGATTGCCGCCGATTTTGGCGCTGTATATAAGATCGGCTATCGTGATCTGGCGATTGGTGCAAGAATCCAAAATATCGGTTCTGATCCCGAATATTTTTATGTACCGTTTAGCCTGCCGATGTCATTCAGCTTCGGTGCCAGCATGAGCGTTGTAAAGTCCGACTTCTTCGCCCTCAAAGCGGCTGTCGATGCAACCAAACCCCTGGATGCTGAACAGCTCATTTTCACCGGTTTAGAAGCCGCTCTTTACAATAACGTTTTCTTGCGAACCGGTTATAAATTCAACTACATGGGCGTGACGGACGAGTATGATTCGCGTCAGTCATATCAGGTTTCGGAGCAAGTCTATCGCAAACACTGGTGGGATCGTGAAACCTACAGTCGTACCGATGAAGGTATGAGTGTGGGCGCTGGCGTTTCAATCCCGTATAGCGATTACTGCCTGGTCGTCGATTATGCATGGACTAACTTCGAACTGATGGATAATGTCAATCGTTTCTCATTGACCTTCAAATTTTAAGTCACACTGTTGCGATTTAAAATTTAGACAAATGATGTAAATCGAATGGGGGATTCACGACGTTGTGAGTCCCCCATTTTCTATTTCAGGCAAAATTTCCGTGAAAGAAATCGATTACTTCGACCGGGCATAATTTGAACATTTCGGAGTGCATTGCCTTCATGCGATGCGAGTGGTGAAATCCATAAAGGGCTTTCACTCCCGAGCCTCCGAGTGCATCTTATATCACAGCTAAATGAAGCATTGAA
>JAFGMA010000335.1 GCA_016927835.1 Candidatus Zhuqueibacterota bacterium
TATGGGAATTTTGAGGGATTGTTTCACATTATTGTGGCAGGGCGGCGGCATCAATTTTCGCAATCGCTATTTCAATCATGCGCCGCATCAGGTGCGGAATATAGTCGCCCATGGTCGGACCATAGAATGACATCAGCCGTGATTCATAGGCATCCAGGTGGTAATATTTTGAAGGGATGATATATCCCAAATAGCTTCCATTGAAGCTGGTTACAGTCAAGTGATACCCTTTTCTGAAAGCGAAATCTTTCAACTGCGCGGCGAGTTCCCCGCTAAAATCGGACGGCTCACCAATGATCAGATTTTTATCGACCGCAACAAGCTGCAAGTATGAATCTCGTTCGGTGATGAGGAATTCAGCCAGCCAGGGCGCGACGCGCCAACCGTCGCTAATTCTAACGTGTGGCTCAGGCAGGCTGACTTTAACGCCGAACGAAAGGATGGGAACCGAAGATTGCATTTTTATCGTTTTCAGCGGCGTGACCAGGCTTTCCGCCAGGGCTTCGCCTATAAATTGCGCACGTTGAAATGATTCACCTTTGCCGGCAGGTCCGTGGCTGCCCACACCGCCTGCGAAAAAGACAGCCATTCCCGGGAAACGCGCTTCCAGAGCACGTTCAAAAAAGCCGGGATAGTCGCCGGAAAATTCCCGGGTGCGCCATGAAATAGTTGTTGCGTGGGCAGAATAGCTGCCCCAAATCAGATCCAGCCCGCTGTTCTGATGAAATAGCGCAAAACTCAGCTCCGGATCAATCGTACCGTGCTGTTTCACCAGGCGGTTTCTGGTGAATTGCGGAAGCTGGATCGAGCCGAAACCGGCGCTTCCGGATTGCAGGGACTGATGCGCCTGCTGAATCGCACTTGCCATCTGATTCGTCAGGAATTCGAAAATTTCAGGATTGTATTCACCGGCGAAAATTTCCCCCAGATAGCTATCTTCCCAGGAACCGGCGCCATTATGCGAGTGCGACGCCCCGAATAAAATTTGATGCCTTGCCAATCCGGCAGCCGGACCAACCTTTTCCATAACTGCTTGCGCCATATTTCGGCTCACAATCAGCCCATCGATTCCCAGCAGGACGATTTCCTTTTCCGCGCTTTTCAAGGCAATAGCTTTGGCGAAAAGACTGTCATGAACGCCCGCAGCAGGTTTGCCTTTTCGCGCTGAATACCCAGCCAGAGGTGCTTCAAGGGAAGGCGTGATGTTCGCCCTGCCATATCCTGCAAGTACCTCACCGATTTGTGGCACTTGCAGCGTATCTGAAATCCGAGCCAATCGATCCAGAGTCTGTTGATAATAATCGGTTTGAAAATAAGGCGTGTGATCCACCGGGCGCAAGGCGACGATGGCAAGGATGAAAACCAAACAGAAAAGGATCGCAGCCACAATGAATAGCCGTCTCGATATTTTACTGATCATAATTTGTTCCAGTGAAATGATCTCGTTGTTAAAATTTCTACTTGCCGATTGGAGCGATGAACCAGTTATTTGAATCAGCCGCGGCGTTGGAAGAATTTACAAATACCCGGAATTTTCGCATTGAGTTAACGCGGA
Organism: Candidatus Zhuqueibacterota bacterium; assembly: GCA_016927835.1. GTDB lineage: Bacteria > Zhuqueibacterota > Zhuqueibacteria > Thermofontimicrobiales > Sulfurfontimicrobiaceae > Sulfurfontimicrobium. Next base: position 1,556 of record JAFGMA010000335.1, read on the forward strand.
CGCCCGACAGCCGGAATCCGGCGTCATTCTCATCAAACCAGGCGCCATGTAGTGCCATCGGGTTGATCTTCCAGGGCGATTCCTATTTCCAGCAGACGATCCCGGAGTTGATCGGCAAGCGCCCAATTGCGATCTTTTCGTGCATCTGCGCGCAGTTGTATGATCAATTTGATGAGCGCTTCATCGAGCCCGGCACCGGATTCTTCGGGCAAGACCGTCGGCACAATGCCCAAAATTTCATCGCCGGTTTTATGAAAAAATGAATCGATAGCATCCAGTGTGGCGCCGCCCGGCTCGCTTCCCCGGCTAAGCATCGGATCGATGGCACGCGTGTAATCGAATAGCACGGCGATTGCCTGGGGCGTATTGAAATCATCATCCAGCGCCGCCTGAAATTTTTGCCAAAACTCTTGGATAATTTTTTCGGCTTTATTTTCCGGAGCTCCGGGATGCGAGCCTTTTTTTAGCTCCCGCACACGTTTCACCGCGTTCAGCAAGCGCTGATACCCTCGCGACGCAGCCTCAAGCGCCTTTTCACTGAAATCTGTATTCGAACGGTAATGGCTGCTCAGGATGAAAAATCGGATCGCCATTGGATCGTACAACTCAAAGGCTTCTTTCAGCGAGATGGAATTTCCCAACGATTTTCCCATTTTGGTTCCGTCCCGGGTTACCATATTATTCAGCAGCCAATACCGGGCAAAGTCTTTTCCGTAGGCAGCTTCCGCCTGGGCAATCTCACTTTCATTGTGCGGAAAAATATTTTCAAGTCCGCCGCCGTGAATGTCAAACGGCAATCCCAGGTATTTCAGGGACATGACAGTACATTCGGCATGCCAACCCGGGAAACCCTGTCCCCAGGGGCTATTCCATTTCATGATGTGTTCCGGCGTGGCAGCGCGCCAGACCGCAAAATCCGCGGGATACCGTTTATCGGGATTCACTTCAAGCCGGCTGCCTTCCTCCAACTCCGCCAATCTGCGTCCGGAAAGCTTGCCGTAGCCGGACCAATCCCTGACCGAGAAAAACACCGAGCCGTGGTTTTCGTAAGCCACGCCTTTTTCGATTAATTTTTGCGCCATTTCGATCTGTTCGAGAACGTGTCCGCTGGCACGCGGCGAAATATCCGGGCGTAAAATATTCAATCGATCCATGTCTCCGAAATAACTGCGTGTGTATGCTTCGACAATTTCCATGGGTTCGAGGCGCTCCAACCGCGCTTTCTTCCCGATTTTGTCTTCACCCTCATCAGCATCATCGGTCAGGTGCCCCACATCGGTAATATTTTGAACATAGCGCACTTTATATCCGAGACTGCGCAAATAACGATTCACAATATCAAAGGTGATGTAGCACTTGGCGTGTCCCAGGTGTGAGTGCCCGTAAACCGTAGGACCGCAAACATACATCCCGACAAATCCCGCATGTAACGGTTTGAAATCTTCCTTCTTTCGCGTTAAATAATTATATACTTGCAAAGCCATGGCGATCTCCCTGTGAGTATTCGATGAGTTTCAAAAATTTGAATGAAATTGATGTACTAATAATACTACAATGCTGCCGAAATCGGCAATTGCGTGGGCTTCATGCATCTGCCAGGAATCATGGCATTGCGTATCGCCGGGGATGCCGCGGGGACAACATCCCCACGGTACAGATAAACGAACGTATTTTCAGGGAGAGCTGTCGATGTAAGCTAAACGGTTGCATACGCAGAGTATTTCGGCTATATTTGTTCAAAGCGATTTTTTACGATTAATTTCCGGTATAAATATAGAGAACGTTTTTTAAAAACGATTGTTCCGCGAATAGAGCTGAAGTATCAAAATAAATAAGGAATTATGCGCCGGGTTCTTTGGCAATATTTCCCATACTTTTCACCAAAATATTCATTCAGCAGTCGCTCTTCGCTTCGGATCCGCAAGTATAAACCAATCAACTGGGAAATATTAAGCAGCGCTATAACCATCGCGTTCCGGGAAATCAAACCTGCACCGGAGTAAGCAAGGAACGCTCCTGCATAATAGGGATGACGAATGAGTTTGTAGAGACCGGCTTCCACCAACTGATGATTTTTGCAAATTGCGATATCGGATGTGAAATATGGTCCGAGAAGCTGAACCGCCAGCCAGCGCACAAGCAAACCGATTGCGAGCATGCCAGAACCGACAAACACGAGGCAATTTCCGAAATGGGCTGTTGCGAAAACAGCAATTAAGCTCGAGGAAAAAATACCCATCCAGTGAAAAATGTTCGCCAGAACCGAGGTATCTGCTTTTGTAAACGCGCCGGATTCGCTGCAAATCCGCCTGGCGCGTTTCAAGCATGCATAAAAAAAGTCGAACATCAGGCAAGCGAGAAGCGCGAAAAAAAAGCCTTTGAATTGACAGCGCATTAAAATTTGCAATTCTTCGGCGTCCTCGGAAACGGGATAACGTCGCGGATATTTTGCATGCCCGACAAATACATCAGCATGCGCTCAAAACCCAGACCAAAGCCGGCGTGCGGTGTAGTTGTATCTTTGCGCAGATCGAGGTACCACTCGAGGACATCGCAGGGCACATGCTTCTTTTCCATGGATTCGATCAGCATATCGTACCGGTGCTCTCTCTGGCTCCCGCCGACAATTTCGCCAACTTCCGGCACCAGCAAATCTACCGCAGCAACGGTTTTCCGGTCATCATTGACTTTCATGTAAAACGCTTTGAGTTCGAACGGGTAATCGGTGACGAAAACCGGACCATTGAAATGTTTTTCAGCTAAAAAGCGCTCGTGCTCGGTTTTCAAATCCATTCCCCACTCCGGTTTTTGCTCGAATGTCACAGTTGCTTTCGACAGAATGTCAATCGCTTCGGTATACGTAATCCTTTGAAATTTTGAATCGGCAATTTTTCGGATGAGTTCAAGCCTGCCCTTTGCGATCCATTGATCGAAGAACGCCATTTCTTCTGTGCACTCGTCAAGCGCAAATCGGCACTGCGCCCGCACGAAGGCTTCTATCACCTCGAGATCATCATCGAGATCGGCAAATGCCATTTCCGGCTCGATCATCCAAAACTCTGAGAGATGTCTGGCGGTATTGGAATTCTCGGCGCGAAACGTGGGTCCGAATGTATACACATTTCCGAGCGCCAGTGCCAGCGCTTCCGCCTGAAGCTGACCTGTTACCGTCAAAACTGTGGGCAAGCCGAAAAAATCATTCACCGGGTCAGGTTTTCGCGGGCTCGTTTCATAAGGCGAGAAGGTTGAAACATGAAAGACTTCTCCCGCACCTTCCGCATCGTTGTTAGAAATAATGGGAGAATGAATGTAATAAAAATCATGGGCTCTGAAAAATTCATGGATGCACCAGGCGATTTTGCTTCGGAAGCGATTCATCACTCCAAAGGTGTTCGTCCGCGGTCTCAGGTGGGCAATTTCCCGCAAGTACTCGAAAGAGTGCCGCTTTTTCTGAAGCGGGTATTCCGGCAACGCCTCGCCTGCAATTTCGAGCTGTTCCGGTATCATTTCTATGGGCTGACCTTTTGCCTGAGAGTGTGTGATCTTTCCCGTCACGATTAAAGAAGCGCCGGTTTGTACATATTTTAAATTTTGAATTTTTTCCGCTTCTCCGGCTCCGATTACAATTTGCAGATTCGTCAAAGTGGATCCATCATTCAATTCGATGAAGGTGACATTTTTTGAAGCACGGACTGTGCGTACCCAACCCCGAACTGTAAGCGTTTCATTTGTTGGACGTTGTTCAAACAACTGCCGAATCGACTTCCGATCAAAAAAAGACATTTTCACTCATTCCCTGATTTTTTTTAACAATTCAATTTCCGCAATGCAATCAATTTGTGTGCGACTAACCTTTGAAAAAATGAAACAAAATATATAGATTTTTTCAATGTAAGTCAAGGCTTATCTTCATATAATTGAGTAATGCCACAGACTTGGGGCGACAAGCGAAACGCCGGAATCGCGACTTGAATTTGAAAATAGCCGGATCGAAATCCGGTGCACTCGAAATACCCGCCCGAATCAAACAAAATTTTTAATTTTTAGGCATCATTCGAAACTATAAACAAATATGTAAGTTAATAATATACTTTCAGAGAGAGGTTGCTGGTTTATTTTCATATTCATATTTATTAAATTTTGCAATCGAAAGATCGGGCGACGGTAAGGAAACGTAAACATTCCGGAAATTTCTATTTGTGTCGCTTCTCCTTTTGTCTTTGACGCTATGTGGTTATAATTACTAATACGACTTTCGCACTTAGCCAATAAGTGCAATTAACTAATTGTAATCATTAAAAAAAATACTCGTATAAAGAATACTAATATAA
>JAFGMA010000336.1 GCA_016927835.1 Candidatus Zhuqueibacterota bacterium
TTCCCTATTGTTCAGGGAAGAGGTCAGGGGATGGGTAAGAATGAAGCATGCCTATTCTTAGCCACCCTTTTTGAAAAATTATTCGGAATTGTGAATTTTTGTGCGCTTTATTTTATCTAAATTATTTAATTACATTACATTTTTGCTGCTACAAATTTAGGTTTGAATCCTGTTATAGATTGTTTTCGGGAACCCAAGGGGCATTGTAACCATGAAAAGAACCAATATCTGAGCCATTATCATCCACGCCAGTTTTCGCTTGACTTTTAATTCGAATTGCTGTATACTAAACAAAAAATCAATATGATATGGCATTTCCATGTTTACAACACAAAACACCACACCGGAATTTATGAATTCAGAAACCGAACGGATTTTTTGGTTCTCGGTCATCAAGGAATGCCTGGCAGAACCTGCCCTTGCCGCAAGTATTGAAATTTGTGTAAACGAAATCCCGTGTTTTTGGATTGAGGAATTCCTTCGTTACCATCCCGATACACTCGACGCTCTGCGGACGCGTTTGCAGCACAACCAATTGAGCGCTTCAGATTGGTACGTGCAGCCAGGAATGTTTTTCCCGTCGCCGGAAATTTTGATTCGCAACCGGTTGTTGAGCGCCGTATGCTGCTATCGATTGCTGGCGAAAGCGAAACCGATAATTTTCACAAAATTGACAGATCAATTCGACAATGCGATCCAATCTAGCGGATATTATTCAGCCCGTGCACCATTGAAGAAACAAGGCATTTTCTGTTTCAATCGACTCGTTCGCTATGCAGAACCGTTGAATTGTCTGGCGCGAATAAATGGCTTTCCATCGAATAAAGACGGGCTATTCCGTGCCTGGCAATTATTTCTGCAAAATCAGAAACTTTCAATTCAATCAGTCAATTGCAGCGATTCACTGGCGGAAGATGCCGCCTTTCGCCACAAACAGGTGGCAGACATTTGCGATGCAATCGAGAGCCGCACGCTTTCCCGGCTGTTCCCTGAGGAATCGGGAGAGCCGGCATCGATATTCGTTTTTAATCCCGGTTTCTGGCAACGCAGCAGTCTGGTTGCGTATCAATTCAATCGGGTGAACGCAAACCACGTTTTGGCGGATGATTTTCAGATCATCGACACGATCAGCGAACTGCCAATAGCGCATCAGATTCTCCGTGAAAACGAAACACCGTCATCGCCGGCTGAAAACACCATGCATTTGCTATTGGATGTACCGGATATCCCGCCATTGAATTTCAAACGCTTGCGGATTATAAAAAAGCGCCCGACTGACGATTCCGCCACCCCGCTGAAATCCGGACGATTTTTCCTGGAAAATGCCTTTCTTCGCGTAACCGTGCTCGAAAATGGCAGCCTGACGCTTTATGACAAGCTGCGCCAACAGCAATATGGGCGCATGAATGTGTTCGAAGCATGCACCGATTTGGGGGACACCGCCGAGTTCGTATCTTCCGGCAGCGGAAAGCCAACCCTGTCAAAAAGCGTCCGCCCTCGTATTTCCCTGATTGAAAGCGGTCCCCTGAGGGGTATCATTCGAATCAGGTATCGGATGAAAATTTCAACAAACTCCGGGCGTAAAAAATCAAGCCAGGAAGTTTTACGAATCTGGAGTCAGGTGTCGCTGGATCACAATGCGCCCTTTTTGCGAATCAAAACCAGGATCAAAAACACCATCATCAACCATCGACTTCGCGCGCGCCTGGAAACCGGAATAAATACAAATACCAGTTTTACCCGGCAACTCGATCGAATCGCTGAACGCACGCATCGAGGAAATGATCGGGTTGCATTTTCCGGGGATTATGAATTTCCGATGCAGGGCTTTGTTACGGTGAAGGACAGCAGGCGCGCGCTGACTATTTTTTCGGATGATATGATGGCGTATCAACTCCATCAGGATTCGAAGCGCACCTTGACGCTAACTGCCCTGAGATCGATTGGTACGTTGCACAACGAAGCTGAATTTTCGCCAGATTTCAGGGAAACGGCGAGTGGGCAATGTCAGAGCGACCATGTTTTCGAATATGCCATTTTTCCGCATACTCCGGATGAAAATCGCTGGTATGAAGCTGTCAATAGCGAGCTTGAACAGTTTGCAGCACCGGCAATTGCCTGGCATGCGAATACAGGTTCGAGTGTTTCCCAGCCAGCCGGCGGACTGTCTTTCACTTCCCGGGAATTGGTGCTGCTCTGCTTTAAAGAGGCTGAAACGGGCGATGCCTTGATCGCGCGTATTTTGAATCCCACCGAAAGAGAAATTTCCTCTCGTGGTACCGTTAATTTTCAATGCGGCTCGATCTCGATCATCTCCTGCGATGAATCAACAGGACGGAAAGCGCTGAATGTTCGAAATGGCGCATTCGATTTTATGATATTGCCGCAAGAAATCATCACTTTTGAAATTACTGGTGTATTGACATTTAGGAGTCGAAAATGAATCCGTTTCCTTTCGGTATTCCATTAACCTTACTCGTCCTCGCCGGCTGCCTGTTCCTGGCGGCATTTTTGATCCGGCGTATCGTAAATAAAATCAAAAAATCAACCGGATCACGACTGGCGATCTACCTTTATCTGCTTGTCAGCCTGTGGACGGTTTACGAGATGATTAAAATCGCGCTCTACGATGTACCATGGTTCGCAAATCCGTTTTTCTATTTCTGGCTGTTGATGCTGCTATATTGCGTTGTCAGCTTTTTGATCGAGCATTCCAAACAACAGGAGCAAGCGGATGACGAAAAACCTGAACAGCTTTAGGTTAATCCTGCTGCTCTTATCGGGCAGCATCATTATGCACGGTTGTGAAAAATCGGACGCTGAGATGGATATTGACGTTATCGTTAGACAAGCGAAAGTATGGACCGGCTGCGCAGAGGTTCCGTGGGCTCAGGCGCTGGCGATCAAAGGTGAAAAAATTCTGGCAATCGGTGATAATTCCCAAATTTCGGCGATGGCGGATGCAAATACACGCGTGATCGATGCGGAAAATAGGCTGGTGATTCCCGGTTTCAATGACGCGCACGTCCATTTCAGGGATGGCGGTTTTTCACTGATTGAAATAAAATTGCGCGATGCCAGAACTGCCGCTGATTTCGCCGAACGCATCAAGAGCGAGGCAGAAAAACTCCCTCCCGGGACCTGGATCACCGGCGGCAATTGGGATCACGAAGCCTGGGAGCAGAAAGAATTTCCGACGAAAGAATTGATTGATCCGTTTACAAAAGAACACCCTGTTTTAGTCAATCGCCTGGACGGGCACGTGGCACTGGCAAATAGCCTGGCGCTTCGGCTGGCTGGGATCACAAAAACGACGCCGGATCCGCAGGGGGGCATGATTCTGAAAGATCCGCTGACCGGTGAGCCAACCGGCATTTTGCGCGATGCCGCCATGGATGCAGTGTACGAGGTAATCCCGCCAAAAAGCAAAGCACAGCATCGCGAAGCCATCGTAGCAGCGCTGCGCCATGCGGCGGAAGTTGGGATCACAAGTATTCAGGATAACAGCTCCGCTATTGATCTGCAAATTTACCAGGAGTTATTGAAAGAGGGGAAGCTGACTATCCGTGTGAATGCCTGGCGCTCGATTGAGTATCGCGATGAATTGCAGGCGGTGGGAATTCAGGCGCTATTCGGTTCCCCGAGTTTGCGGATTGGCTGCTTAAAAGTATTCTCCGACGGCTCTATGGGCGCGGGCTCTGCACTGTTCTTCGAGCCTTATGCTGATGAACCCGCTACCAGCGGACTTGCCATGTATCAGGAGCACGACCTGCAGCGAATAATCCGCGAAGCCGATGCTGCCGGATTACAGGTTGCCACGCACGCCATCGGTGACAAAGCGAATCATATCGTGTTGGATGCTTATGAAAAGGCGATGCGGGAAAATGGCTCCCGGGAAAGTCGATTCGATCCCAGGCATCGAATCGAGCATGCCCAGGTGGTCACAACTGAAGATTTGCCACGCTTCAAGGAATTGGGTGTGATCGCTTCAATTCAGCCATCCCATTGCATTGATGACATGCGTTGGGCAGAAAAACGCATTGGCGAAAAGCGCTGCCATGATGCCTATCGATTCAAATCACTGCTGGATGCCGGCGCAAATATCGCGTTCGGCACCGACTGGCCTGTGGAACCGCTGAATCCCATGCTCAGTATCTATGCAGCGGTCACCCGTGAATTTCCTGAAGGCGGTCCCGAAGGCGGCTGGCATCCCGAAGAAAAACTAACGCTGGAACAGGCGCTCAGTCTTTACACGCGCGGATCAGCTTATGCTGAATTCGCTGAATCCATCAAAGGCACCCTTGAACCGGGAAAGCTTGCTGATTTCGTAATATTGTCCAAAGATTTATTCGAAATATCGCCCCGTGAAATTCTGGAGACAACGGTGGTGATGACCGTGGTTGGCGGAAAAGTTATTTTTGAGGGAGATTCATCAATTAAAAAATAAGTTTCTTATAGATTTTAGTTAATGTAATATCCAATAGTTGCTTTCACCTTATTACCCTCACCCCAGCCCTCTCCCTGGAGGGAGAGGATTAAGGTGAGGGGGCTAAGGTGACTATACCAACATCTTTTGTAAAACAAACTGATGGATTGTTCATATTTTATTTAATTTATCGATAGTCTTGATCAACTTTTATATGGAGGAATCTCTGAAGTTAACAAAAAAAATCGAATACCAGACTGCAACGGTATCTGATGCAAAATGCAGGTTGACTGCGGACAGATTTCAATTTGAAAAGTCAAGATTTCGATTTGGTTCATTTCGTAAGCTATCCGCAGTCCCCCGATTTCTTTTATTGGAGCAGCATCATTTTTATCAACCGTTCCTGTCGCCCGGCTTTGAGTTTGCAGAAATAAATTCCGCTGGAAACGCCCTGGGCGAAATTGTCACGCGCATTCCATATATTCGTATAAATTCCCGCCGGCTTGTACCCCCTGTCAAGCAGAGCCACTCGCTGTCCCAGTGAATTATAAATCTCAAGCTGCACATCACAGGCTTCGGGCAGGTGATATGTAATTTTTGTTTCCGGATTGAACGGATTCGGATGATTGGGTAATAATGCAAATTCATGGGGCGTATCCGTTGACGGATTATCTTCAATCGCGGTGAATAGCAAGGAAAATTTGGCAATCGCACTTTCGCAAACTGAACCATCTGAAGAGGATGCGATAATTTTCCAGTAATAGTCGCCTTTGTACATGCGTCTGGTTGGCACAGGCACAAAGACCGAATCACTTCCGACTTCAACTTGCATAAAGGTATCTGCGAGTGCTGGATTGCGGCTCAACACCCAGCGATACGTTACATAATCTCCCGGATCCGGATCGATTGAATGCTGCCAGATAAACTCGAATTTGGGCAGCCAGGTCACCAGGTCCACACCCACCGGCTGAATCAAATTAAAAGATTGCGGTGGATCGGGCAGGGCATTCACCGTAACCGAAATTTCCTGCATCCCAATACCTCCTCCCGGATCGGTTGCGGTGATTCGCGCACTGGTCACACCGGAATAATTAGGGACAGTGGTGATACGCAATACAGATGTTCCCGCGTCATATTCACCGAGAATTTGACCGCTGCTTTGAATTCCGAAGGCAAGATCATTCACCGGATTATCGACATCGGTCGTATGGCTTTGCAGCGTACCAAGTGAAATTTCATAATAGCTATCCTCGTTAAACGCCACGTCCGGCAATCCTGAAATCACCGGCGGATCATTGACGGCGCGAACGGTAAATGTCACCATCGCTGTATCGGAAAGTCCGGCAGGATCCTGCACTATGAGCCGGATGGTCTCCTCGCCAAACCAATCCGTATTGGGAATGGCGATTGTAAGGGTGTGACCATTCAACTGCGGCGTCAGACTCACCTGTCCCGACCAGGACCAGCTCAGTTGACTATCGCTATGATTTATGTCATCGACATTCTCGTCGAGATCAATCGGAGCAAAGGTTTCGCCTTCGTCGATCGCCTGGCTTTCGATATGGCTGATTCTCGGCGCGGCATCGACTTTATTCACCTTGAAAATAACATTCTTTGAACTTTGCGTTTGTCCCGGATCGGTAACTACAAAGGTGACTGTTTCGCTGCCGTACCATTCGGGATCATTTACCGTTGCAGTCAACACACGGTTCGTAATTGACAGGCTGATGTGCGAATTGCCGAAATACGTCCACGAAAGCTGCGAATCCAGGTTGTCCGGATCGAAAACGCACTCATCCAGGTTTATCTGCGGGAAAGATTGAAACTGATCGATCTCCTGATTTTGGAATCCGGAGATTTGCGGCGGATCATTCACGGCAGTGACTGTGAAAGTCGCTGTTTTCGAACCGCTTAATCCGCCCGGATCGGTTGCCTTGAAAGTGATCGCCTCCGATCCCGCCCACTCTGAATCCGCCGGTGCGATGGTGGCGATACGATTGTTGATGGTCACTTCCAGGTTTGAATTTCCAGTGGCTGACCAACTCATTTCATCCGGCATGTTGTCAATATCGTAGACGTAAATATCCAGTTGTATCGGATTGAAAGCGATGCCTTCAGCTCGCGTTTGATTGGGAATCTGGTTCACCACGGGCGGATCGTTCACACCGGTCACCGTAAACTTGACATTGGCGGAATCGGCTTCCCCTCCCGGATCGGTGACGATGAATAAAATTGTTTCGCTGCCGGTCCAATCCACATTCGGCGGCGTCACCGTGGCGACGCGATTGGCGATGGCAACATTCAAATGCAAGTTTCCCTGGGAACTCCAGGTGAGCGCATCATCAGCATCGTCCGGATCGGTTACAAAATCGTCTAGCTTAATCGTCTCGAACGCCGTACCTTCCTGAATGGTTTGATTCGGGATAGTCGTAATAACCGGCGCAGCACTGCCCACAACCACTTTTGCATCATCGAGCCCGATACCGCCATCATCATCAGTTACCTGGAGTCGAATGGTGTAAATGCCATTTGTCGAAAATGTTTTCGTCGCCTGCTGCTGTTCGACTTCATACGTTCCGTTATTATCCATGTCCCAGGCATACGACAGCACATCATCGGCGCCAGGATCTTCTGCAGACCCGTTCACTGAAAGCTGATCGCCGGGTCGAATCGTATACGGTCCCCCGGCTTCAGCGATTGGCGGCATATTGTGCACCTCCACTGACACCTGATCCTGGGTCTCACCGCCATCGTCATCGCTCACGGTAAGCGTAACCGTGAAGGTACCATTATCGCTATACGTGTGCCCCGGATTTTCGGCAGTGGATGTGTGCCCGTCGCCAAAATTCCATTGATACGTCAATTGGTCTTCGGTTCCGGGATCATCAATATCAGGCGCCAGATTCAGTTCAGCGCCTTCATTGATGTTGCGATTGCTGCCTAAGTCCACCGACGGCGCCACGTTTGCGATTGTCACCGTGGCGGTGGCGGTGGACATATTACCGCTATTGCCTCGTACACGCAATACGACATTTCCGCTGTAATCATCGGTATATGTGTACGAAATCGTCTCGGAAGTCGTGGAATCATCAAATGTGCCATCATTATTCCAATCCCAGGCATACATGGCGATACCGGAATCATCATCCGATCCGGCGGCGCTGAATTGAATTGACTCGCCTTCGTCACCAGTGTAGGGACCATTAGCCGTTGCCCTGGGACCTTCGAAGCCCTCTACCTGGTAAATACGCATTTGAATTCCGCTATAGGGATAAACCAGGAAGAAGCGATGCCGGTACGCGCGCACGTAATGACGGCTTCTGCCACCGGAGGTATAGACTTCGTTGGCGATGAGTTGGGCAGCTCCCCAGGTTGCGCCGCCATCGGTTGACAGGCGAGTGTAGAGTTTCGCAGGTTCACCTTCGACACTTTCGTTCGGATTCGCCAGATAGGCGATCACCACATATTGCCCATCCTCTGAAGCCGCTACCGACGAAATTGGCAGACCCAGTTCCACGCCTTCTATTTCATGCGGATCGGTTACAACGACATCGCGCACTTTGGTACCATCATTCCGCAACCGCATGTAATGGACTGCCGAACACCAGCAGGAACGGTAGATTTCATTGCCATAGCAAGTGTGAACATGCTTTTGTTTATCGACGAATATATCGACGTAGCCATTTGCACCCAATGCATTTTCATCATGTTTATCGCCGAAGCCTTCCCATGTCACGCCCTCATCGAGTGAGCGATAATAGCCGATATAGCCTCCCTCAGCCGGGTAGTCTGCCTTGCCGGTGGAGACATGGACTTCGCCATCATTGGTGCACATCATTTCGTAATTCACATCTCCGCGGTACCACCACATTTCATCTTTTTGAGCGGTTACTTCGCCATTCTCAATTCGGCGATAATAAATCGGTCCGAAAATATTGCCCGGAGCAGGATTGCCCAGGTAATCCAATCCGCCATGCCCCCAGGTGATATGCGCGCGCCCCAATTCATCAATATCGATCTTCGGCTGGTAGGCGCGATACTCATTGCTATAGATTAGTATGGGATTGCTCCATCCCGCCGCAGATTTGTACTTATAATACCCGGAGTAATAATGCCCCCCCAGGAATTGGCGATAAATGACGTGCGGATATCCCTGTCGGTCGATTGCTGCACAGGCGCCCCAGTAGCCACCGCCCTGATCACCAGTGGTGCCCGGGACATTCTCTTCGGATATAAAATTGCCATCTTTGTCAAATTTTGAAAGCATGACGCCATTGTACATAGAAACAATAAACATATCGCCGGTTTCTTTATCCACATCAAAAAGCGGATTGGTTCCGCCGGGTACGGCGATCGGATCCGACCAGGTCTGGGCGAAGAGCGGCATTGCCAGCAAGGCTAATTGCAGGAATAAGCAGGCTGCCGCGTAACATAGTTGCTTCATTTTCAA
>JAFGMA010000337.1 GCA_016927835.1 Candidatus Zhuqueibacterota bacterium
AATAAAACGGCTGAGATTGCTTCGTCGCAAAAAACGCTCCTCGCAATGACAGCTCAAAGGTAGTTCTCGGACAGACACTATTTAGCACCGTTGCTGGTTTTGTTCGCTGTTTTGAAACGACAAATTTAGCTTTAAATGAATCACGCATTTTGAGTGAAACAATAACTCCTGATACGCAGAGCTTTCCTTAATATTAATCTTGTGATCATGAATGATTTTTAAGATCAGATATATAAGTATTAATAATTATTCAATATATTAAAATATTTCATTTTTGTCAAGGAATTTTTTAATCGATATACAAAACCTCAGTTATAAGTGGTTGCATTGATTCTCAGGTTCTCTGGCGGTAGGCTATTAATCCTTGCGCAACACACAGGATCTTTCATCATCTAAAATATTTTTATAATTTCATCTTTCTGAAATATCGGCATCTCCATTTCTTCTTTCCCCATCTTTAGTGTCACACCTGGCCGCTTTGAGGTAATTTTTCCGATGCTTGCTGCCGGAATGCGATTTTTGCCCAATTCATTTATTATAACCTGCGCGGCATGATGCGGCGCTATGATTAGCAGCGCGCCTGAAGCGATCACACCCAGAATATCCAATCCGTATTGATCGCAAAGTAATTTTGCTTCGGCAAGCATCGGTATTTTATCCAGTTCAATGGTTATGCCAGCATTAGCTGCGTTTGCCAGTTCATACAATCCCATTGCCAAACCGCCTTCCGTGGGATCATGCATTGCATGAACCGCGCCGGACTGTAGAGCGATTTGAGCATCATTCAATACGCTGATGCCTGGTTTCTTGATAAAATTCTGGCATCTTTCAACAAATTCACTTGAAAACAAATCAATCAATTCAATTGACTTTTCGCGCGCAACGATCGAAGTTGCTTCGATAGCAATTCCTTTGGTTAGTAGTACGTCGTCCCCAATTTGGACATTCTTCGGTTGAATTAAACGCTCTTTTGAGGCTGTCCCCAGCATTTGCCCGGCAATTATCGGACGACTAATTCCGTGGGTGACCTCGGTGTGCCCGCCGCAGAGCGCAATTTTCAATTGTGTGCACGCGGCTGAAATCTGTTGAAAAATATCTTTCACCTGACTCTGGGTGGTGTATTTTTCAGGTAATAAGATGGTTACAAGAAACCATCGAGGTACGCCGCCCATACACGCAATATCATTGGCATTGATATTAACCGCGTAAAATCCGATGTCCTGAGATACAAAGGTGATCGGATCCGATTTGGCGATTAAATACGAATCACCGATATCGATAACCGCGGCATCATTTCCAATTCCGGGACCAACAACGACGCTTTCATCCGTGCAGTGGTAGGTTTCCAGTAATTGCTTTAAAAATTCGAGTTCTAATTTTCCGGCACTGAGATAACTATCTCCGATCATTTTGAGTCCTCATCAGCATCGATTCAGCGTCTCACACGTTTGGTATGGCAGCATCACGCTATGCCGATTAATGATAATAAAAATAAAGCAATAAAACAAGAAAAAAAAGCGCTGAAAGCATGAACGATTAGCTTCCAGCGCCCTATGAGATGTGTTTGTTTTTTGGATTATGTGCCGAACCGATAGGTTTGCTTGAATGAGAAATCACCGATTTTCGGATCGCATCTCCCGAAATTATTCCAGCGTCGTATTCGATTCAAAACGCATTGCTCAATTTTTGGATTGTTGATGGTTGATTCCAGTATATCTGCCTGAACCACTCGACCTTCGGGATCGATGATGATTCTGACGGTGATTTTTCCTTTCAAGCCCGGTTGATGCTTTAATACGCGCTTGTAACAGTCCTGTACAGCTTTATTGTGTCCGGACACTATTTTGGATAAATGGGATGGTTTTCTTGCCTTTCCATTTGCGGGTTTGGTTCGATTTAGGCCGGCAAGCAGGAAACCGCCTTCGCTTTCTTCTGCTGTTTTGCGCACAATTGGCGTACTCTCAACCTGAGCCAGTGGATCTACGGCTTTATAAAAATCATCTTTTTTCGAATTGATGATGCGACCAGATTTCAGTCCATCAGTCACATCATTTTGAAAAGCTTCCTGTTTGTAACGAGGAATTTTCAGCGCATTCAGATTTGCTAAAATATCTTCGAAATGCTCTGAATTTTCCGAGGCTGTCTCCAAAATATCTGCAATATAATCATAATTCACAGCGCCGCTACCACTTACGACAAGTCCGAGTAGACCAACCTTGCTGAGTTGCGAAGATTGCTCCTCAATATTTTTATCGCGCTCCGCAGCCTTCTGCATTCGTTTTTCGCGACGCTTTTCCGCTGTGGGCAGCATGGTTTCTACCATCTTTTCCAATTTTTCTTTGGTAGCTATTTTTTCGGAATATTCAAACAGACCGTCAATATCCTCACCACTCATCAATGATCCGCGTACAATATCCTCAATCATCTTTGACAGCTCTTTTGCTGCTTCTTCGTCGAGCGCGCCCCACACCACAGGTTCTGTATCACTCTCGGTTGATTCATCGAAGACAATATCCTCTGTCAAGAGCATATCTACAAAATTTTTCTGAACCTTTTTTACCCTGTTTTCATGCTGCTCAGGTGGCAACACCCGCGGCGCTATAAGAAGGAACAGCACGTGCATCACCAATGAAAACAGCAATACTTTGCCAAAACGGAGATCGAATTCCTCAAAAGGTCGCTTTAGAAATTCTTTTGGGAATTCAACCACTTCAATTTCTGCCCCTTGCTCGATTACTACTACTTCTTCAGCAGAATGCTTATCGTGTGAGTTGATCGGTTCTTCATTTTGTATTTCCGCAGATTTATATTCATCATTTTTTTCCACGATTAACCCCATTGCTAACGCATTATAATATCAGGTGCTTATTCATATTTATTGGAAAGGGTCAATTTCATGCGAGTCCTGAGAAGCAGTATTGATGCTATAAAAAAAATACTGGTGTCAACTAAATTAACCTTATTATAATTTACATTTTTAAATCAAAAAGTCAAGCCGAAAATGCTTAAAATTAATTTTTCATTGGTCTCAAGTTCTTTTTTTATAATATGTCAAAGTTGATACATTGTATTTATCTTTTATAATTAATGAAGTTATAACTTTTTTCATGCGCTAGAATGCTGAGAAAAGGCAAGCACGCTCCATCACCGTAATAGCGAAAGGAGTTTGTCTTCCTTCATTAGTCTGGCGCATTCATGCTTCTTTTCCGCGGAAACGCCTGATCGAAAATACCTCGTAATGATGGATACAATGCAGGGTGCTGGTGTTTTCTGTGCAATGCTGCCATCAATAATCCACTTATTTGTTTGGTGTCAAGACATCAAAACAAATCGGATTCGGTGAATTTTTTGCAAATTCTGTACCAAATGCTGACTGCATAATTGCCAGCAAAGCTTTGCTCCGCAGCCGAAATCGAAAGCCAAGATACTCATCAACATCTCCGCATCAATTCAGCCAATAAAAAAGCTCAGGCGCATATAATACCTGAGCTCAACAAGCTCTTAGCGAACACTTAGCTCTTGAAATCCAAATCAGGGTAAACCTGCAAATCTCACAATCTAATCCTTAAAAAAATCGGCAAATGCAAATATTTATTCGATCTTCCCGATCTCAGAGGTTAAAAATTTCTAACCAGGCTGAGACGGATCTCGGGATGGTTAATCTCTTGCCCAAAATGGATATCTAAATGAGTTCCTGCTTTATTTAACTGCTTATTGTGCTTGTAGCTCACCCAGACCGCATCAATTGCTGAAACGAGGTGATTGACAAAAATGATCCCGCCAACAAACAACGCCCGGTAATACGCATCATCGCTTCTGATTCGCATTCGTTCGAACTTGTCACGATTCGCCGTATTATCCCATTGCCAAAAATACTGGGCAGTTTCCGGGTACACATCTTCCAGGTCGCGTTCGCGCAATTGAAAGTCATTATACAGATAAATATTATCGAAGTTGCCAATATCAACGAAGTATCGGTGCTTTTTTCCGTCCGTATTCGCTAATGCGTGATCTTCGGCGAATGTTTTATATTCGCGTTCGTTCCAGCCGCCGTAAATCCTCAATCCGGCAAAAATCGTCCAGAGCGATATTTCTGAAATGAAAAACGATTTCGCCCTGGTTTTGCGTCCCACATAATATTCGCCAGCACCGGGCAGAAGCATCGAAAACATGAATGCCTTGCCTTTGGATTTTTTTGTTATAGTTTTGTTGGATTCTGCTTCGCCTTCCTGAAATTTTCGCTCAGTAAATGAATTTATCATCAAACTCTGGACAAAGAACTGATTAGCGCTGCGATCAGTGTCATTTATCTGTGCATGCGTCTTTATCTGATACACCGGGCAATCAAGTCGGGAGATGGCATATTCATTCTGAGCGGCTGCGCTCGTAAAAGAAAGCATCAGACATGCAAGAATCATCACTGATGAAAATGCTTTGCAACATTGTCGTATCATTTACCACCTCACCTGCAACGCCAACGCCGGATGAATATCGTTGTTCAAAGGGATAGGTTTAAAATGGAGCGATGTTTTTAATTTTCCTTGTTTGGCTTCGTAGGCTTTTTTATTATACACAATCGCGCTCCAGGCAGCATCCACCGCACTCACGAGATGATTCATTATTACCAGACTGACCATTGTGGTAGCCTTTTTCAATTCCTTATTGCTGTCTTCACGCAAATCCATATAATCCATACGCAGACCTTTACGCTTGCCATACTCATCGTACAACGCATCTTCCCAGCCGTAAAAAAATTGATCGTACTTGCCAATCATCTCATAATATTGCTGGGTTTTATTAATATTTTCTTTTGTCTGGACATCGCTATTAAACGGGATTTCGTGGGTCTTCTCGATATCAGCGTGCTCGGATATCCACACGGCATATCGATCATAATCCCAATTTTGGTCTGCAAACAGCTTGAATTCGTCCTCAATCCGGTCACCTTCCTTAATATAATTCGAATAGGCAATCCAAAGCGCTACTTCGGCGCATACGAAGACCGCCGATTTGATATAAGCTTTGCTGTAGAACTCACCCAGTCCCGGAATCAGACTCGAGAAGAGCAAGGCTCTTTTCGGTGATTTCACCAGGGGATAGTGAAACGTTTTTTGTGACTGGGTTTGTTTTTGGTCCTGGCTATTTTGAAAGCCGATAGCGCCGTTATACTCAGTTAAGCTTTTCAACTCACTCAAACGGGAATACGTCAAGCCATTCGGAGAATAGTCTTTACTCTCGAATGCGAGAAGCGGATTTCCCACAGTTGTGAGCGCGATTAAAGCGAGGATAATGATTAAACGTAACATGATCGCTCCTTTAGCTTGTTTTCGTTTAAACATATTTTCTTTAAAAAATGCATTCTGCAAGCACTTCTGCAAGCACTTCTGCAAGCATCAAACATGATCATTGGCAGGCGTGGAAAGCTGCCTAATCCCAATACGAGAAAAGAATGCCAAAGTAATAGCGCCACTCTTTACCGTAAATTTGTCCTTCGTGCGTAAATTGATTGAAGCCGTAAGCGGCATTAAAAAATAATTTTGCCGGGTAAAAATAAAAAGAGAACGTATCCAACCTCAGCTCAACACCAATATCCTGCCTGAATTGCGATAGTTTGGGCTTATGGGAACCGAATGCTTCTCCATAGTCATAAAAGACACCCGCGTATAATTTATCGAAATAGACATGAAGCAGATTGAAATCCATCGAGCGCCAGACGGGAAAACGCATCCCGACCGATCCGATTGTCAAAAAGCGACCTTCGATTGAATAATACGGATACCCCCGCATGCCATCCAAACCGCCGGCAAAAAAATTGAAAAAGCTATTTACCGGCTTTTCGATAGCACCAGCCTTCAAGCGAAAATGCAGTCCGAGATTGTTCGAGAAAAATCCCCAGTACTCGTGCCAATCCACATCGATCTTGCTATAATAATATTTATCATAATCTTCGACAAATGTGCCGAAACTGCTCACCTTGAAGCCTTTGATAAATTTATTCATCTCGTAATCATAATCGACGCGGATTTTTCTGCCGACTGGATTGATTTCCGAATGAATATACGGCAACAAATTGTCGTATGTCCACGTCAGCGAAATATCTTTGCCGCGAAGATAGGAATACGAAAATTTATTCGGTCCCTTGTATTCGAACTCTTGATTTCCCCGATAGAGGCTGTAAATGAACGCCAGACGGATATGCTGATTTTTAGTTGCCTTATATTCCGCTCCAACGTCTGCCTCAATGAGATTATACCCATATTCCACATGAATGGGCTTCCCATTAGTGAGCGTGTCCGGGCTGTCATTATGCCGGGTCATATTGTACAATTCAATGAAAAAGGTCGGCGTAAATTTCCGGTATTGAAATAAAGCAAATATATCATAATCCAGGTCTTTATTCACTCCGAAGCCGCCCAGGACGGAATAGCGATCAAGGATATCGCTGGAGTATAAATACGTTCCTATTTTTGTCGAACCGTAATCCCGCATCACTCGCGGCAGAAACATCATTTTTGCATAGATATTTTTATACGGCGTTGTTTCATACTCCGGATAGTGTGTATCATCGTACACGCCATTTTTGATCTGAGAGACATCGATCGCGCTATCGGGCTTCGCCAGCGGCTTGCGGTGGAAATCGTGTATCGATTCAAAATATTGTGTCAGTTTCGGATCGATTGGAGCGGGCGTTTTCAAATAGCACAGCTTGTATTTTCCATTCGAGAATTTAGAAAATGCAATTTGTCCCCGCGAATTGACTGTAGGCATAAATGCGCCGCCGATGACATTAGTCAGTTGCTGCATTTTGCCCGATCGCAGGTGCATCGAATAGATGTTATAAATTCCTGTTTTATCGTAGCTAAAATAAATGTAATTTCCGTCCTGACTGAATACCGGATTTCGCGAATCAAACTCATCGGCGATCAAAATTTTATGCGCGCTTCCATCAGCGCTAATCAGGTGGATATCACGAGTGTTTGCGGCTGAGGTGCTGAAAACAATTACCTTGCCGTTTGCAGACCAGCGCGGATAATAAATCGCTTCACCCTGCGTATTATGCGTCAAATACGTCACAGAGTCTGATTTGAGATCATAGATAACCAGATTTGACGTTCCATCTCGATTTGCCACACAGACGATTTTATCCCCGGTTGGCGACCAATCCGGACTGTGTAAACGAGCACTGTTTTTCAGCCGTTTCTCTGTTTTACGCTCTAGATCGTAAGCGAACAAATATTGATAATACGATCCATAGCGATTCGCTTTGTGCTTTTTGTTATAAATCAATTGCTTGCCATCCGGCGACCAGGAACAGGAACTAGATACACCCCCTTTAATGCGCTTCGTTTTTTGAGTTTCGAAAGAATAGGTGTACAAACTGGTCATCGACAAATAACTCATCCCTTTGTTCGAAAGGAATGCGACTTCCTGCCCGCCCGGCGACCAGACCGGGTAAAGACTGGCAAAACCTTGTTCGTACAGGATATCGCCTTCAACCAGATTTCTGGAGATTTCATATACCCGCGCTGTATAAATCGTATCCAAACGCGTCTTCCAATTGCGGTATAGTTGGTTTTCACCAATTTTAATGGCGCTCTTCAAAGCGCCATCAATCGTCATGCGATGCACCGCAGACAGCTTGTGCGTAATATCTTGCAGAGCATCAAGACCATATTCGTCAGCGATATATTGGACCATGGAATAGCCTTGATTGTAAAGCATTTCACCGCCGATGCTGGTTTTTCCGAATACGCCCATAGCGTCCATGGTCAACAGGTAATCCTGCAGGGTCGCGGTACGCAAAATCATATCACGGTGCGTGTCCCAATTTTCATAATTCAAGCCGGGCAGTTGGAATTGCGCGACGCCTTCGGCAAACCAATTGGGAACAATCGTTCCTGAAATGGGATAGGAAATAATTTTGTTGGGATACCCGTACAAAACATCGGGACGCTTTTCCTTCTCATAATCAATAAGCTGAAAATAAATTGCTGGAAGCTGGCGCGGAAATTTTCTGGCAGCACCAATATGAATCATGTGCGTATATTCATGGGTAATAACGTTGCGCAGCCAATTATGAGTACCTCGCAATTCAAAATCCATGGCGGTCGCCCAGATTTCGATCTTGTTATCCTGAAAGTAGGTAATGCCATTGGAATAATCGTCATGATCCCGGATGATCCAGTGGATTTTAGTATCGGGCACATAATCATAAAATTCGCTAAGAGCATTGTGCACATCCTCGGCTATTTTTGCGGTGAGCCTTGCTGTGCGTTCCGCTCCTTTATGGTAATGAACAAAAAAATGTTCGGTCTCTATTGTCAGCCAATCAAGTTCAGGATGATTATATTCTACCAGTTGTGCTTTTAATGCTGAATTGCCAGGCAGTATAAACCAGATCAGTAATAGAGTAAGTAGAGATTTCTTCACGAATTCATTCCATTCACGTTACTTCACGACCGCTATTTTTATAATTGCCACGCTGGTTCCGCTAGCTCCTTCCGCTTCGACTCTTGCGAAATAAACGCCGCTTTGAATCGTATCAAGTTGCCAGGTTATTTCATTCGGCAATTGTGCCATCCCCGGACCTTCAAATTCATCGACAAGCTCACCAGCCAGATCATAAATTTTAATGTTAATCCGTGCAGCAGCATTCAGATGATACCGAATCGTCGTCGAATTGCCTTCAGTCGGATTCGGGTAATTGTAAACCGATTTCTGTGGCATGAGTTCACCAGCAGACGTTTGAATCGGTATGTAATTTCCGAGCCTTGCACTGCGCCGCGCCCCGTTTAAATAACCAGCCCAGGGAACATGTTTCGAATCAAATTGCTCCGGCATATCCCACACATAAAGGTAACCATCGTCAGACAGGGCAACGATACAGAGATCGGTTTCATCCCCAAGATTCAACAGCCCAACTGAGGAGCGGACACCGGCAGAGGTTGACAGCGGGAAGCCAGAAACCGGATTCCCTGTGTGGTGATAGGCGATGACCTGGCTTTCTGAAGCACCGATGAGCAACTCAATATCCTGGTCGCCGTCAATATCCCCCATTACAGGCGAGGCATACTGACAATCCGGTGCGCCAGATCCCCAGGCAAGATCCACCGGAAAATTATCCACCAACCTGCCATTGTGGTGAAAGGCATGAATCTTATCGCCAGAAACAAACACAATCTCCCCGTAGCCATCACCATCAATATCTCCCAGGGCAGGCGCTGAAAAACCAACCGGGAGTGAAATTGGTGTAAATCCGAATACTGAAGTCCCCTGCTGAGAAAAAGCGAGTATTTTGCCGGATGAGAAACACACAAAAATATCATCCGTTCCAGATCGATTCAAATCGCCCACCACGACAAAACGCGCCTCGCCAAGATCGTTTCGGTTTGATGTCCAATTGATGCTTTTCCCGGTCAGCAGCGCGACGCTTCCGCCTGCCGTAATCGCCACAAACTGGTTTGATGCGGTTTCGCCATAGCGTGCGAGACCGGATATAGTTCCGCTCTTCAAAGGCATTTGCCATTGAATGGCGCCATTTTGGATCGAAAACAGGGCGCCATTGCCCGCACCGATGATGATTTGATCATTGAGGATCAGCGGACCGGCGGTAATATCTACGCCCACAGCCAACGGATAGTTCGCTACCGGATCGGCTGAAAAATCATTGTCAGCGTCCCGCGCATGCCAGGCGTAAACTTGCCCGTTTTTCGCAGCCAGGACAATTTCGAGTGTCTTATCACGATCCAGATCAACCAGTGCCGGCGGACTGATAATAGAATCTGTGGTGGTGCCAAAAAGCGCAAGCGTCACCGTATCGATCTTGTCATTATATGTTGGCACGAGTTCCGTGCTTCGGCTATTCAGCAGCGGACGCCCGTCAGCATGCCACGCATATAAACGCCCGTTCGCAGTCGCCGCGAAAATCTCGGTAGTATCGTCGCCATCGATATCACCCCAGACGAGCGAATTTTCGATGATTGGGTGCAATCGACTGACCGTTTGCGGAAATCCTTCGAGATACCAATCATTGAGAAAATCGAATGTCATCACGGCGTTGCTGGCGCTGAAATTTGTGATATAAATTCGGCTATTTGCGCCGGAATTGGCGCGGCTGCTCGGACGCGTCGTCGGTGTAAATGCAACTTCTTCAGAGTCATTCACGATTTTATGCGATTGATTGTCATCCCAAAATGCATTCTGGATGATCCCGTTCTCGGAGCCGCTGGCAGGATGCAGGAACCCGTAATTTTGCCCCAGGTCTTTTGCGCCATGCGCTTCCATCAACGCAACCCCACGGTGCTCCGGATCGGCATTGACTTTGTTCTCCGCATATTTTTCTCGAATCACTTTCTCATCGATGTGCCAGATGAGAATGCCGGGCTGGGTTAATCGCGTTCCCGAATCATCGGCTTTTATGCCCCAAGGCAACCCGAAATCGTATTCATCAATACTCACCAACACGCCCAGCGTATCCTCAGCGCGATGCACAATGGTTCCGTCAGCTTCCAATTCGGCTTTGGCGCCATTTTCATCGTAGGCAATCGCTATCTCACGATTTTTCTTCACATATCGTTGCCGGTTCTCGATCAGGAAATATTCATCCGCATTAATTGGAATTTTTAAAATTTTAGGGGACGCGTCAGCCAACGCCGCGGCAACACTCACCCGGGTCTGGCTAGTCATTAGCAACACCGGCTGCTCCCAACCGAGAAATACTTTTGACCAGGCACACGGCTGCGCCGGAATCAGTCCCTGGTAATTTCCCGAACCCTGATCCATCAATCCCCAGACACCGATTCCCGCCCTTCCGGTTTCGGTATCAAACAGGTTAGGCAAACCGATTTGTGCGCCGAACAGAATCGCTGCGGTTCCCAGCAATCCGATTTCCACCCCGATTTGGCTCTGCATTTCCGGCAGGATAATGCCTTCTTTAATAAAAAATGCACCACCGGAATCGTGAACCTGGAGTCCATCGGCGGTAATCGAGCCATCATCGATATTTTCACGCAAATCGCTCAAATTGAGAAATGCAGATGAAACATCGTTTGGCGTTTCATCATAATCAATGATAAAATCTGCCCCGACACCCGCATGGAAGATGATGAAACACTGGTAGCGGGAAAATTCGATTTCATTGGCAGCGTCGGCTGCGCTGAATGCATCGCGGAAAAGCTCTGCAAGTCGCTTGTCTTTCAAAGCCGGATCTTCATCAGGTCCGTAATAGGAAATGTCATGCGGCAATTGATACGCGCGATCACTGTCAACGGGATAGATATCACCCCACTGCGAATCAAAGCCGGTTATGATCAGCTTGTCATTGGAGACGGATTTGAAATAATTGGACAACGCCTGCAACTGGCTTTCGAAGTATCGGCGATTGTGCGGTGTCGGATCAATCGCGAGTTCGCTGCTGCGGTTTAAATCAAATTTCCCGTTCCCGGTTGTGGTCGATTTGCTGTCCTCTTGAAATTCAACTCGTATCGCCATGACATTTAGCGTTTTGGATTGTGAAAGTGTTGATTGTGCCAGAGCACGATTAAGAGGCGATGCGAACAAAGCTGTTTTTGCACCGAGTAAATCCTGTTCGCTCACGCCGGAAGATTTGAGTTGAAGCTGTGCCTTTGGGGAAGCGCTGCTCGCGAGCGTCGCTGGCAGGAGCAGAATGAAAAGATACCGAATTGTTATTTTTTTCATAGGTATATAAATTTATGGGTTTTAAGTGCCTGGCAGATTTTCCTCAAATTGACTTAAAACCCAATACTATCCGTATGTATCACCGTTAATTACACATTTATGAATCCCAAACGAATGAAATCTTCATGCCGTCGTTGAGGATTCTTTTAACTCACGCTTGGGAATTAAAAAAATTAAACAAAGGAACTAGTATTTTCCTGAACCGAAAATGATCGGCAACGTCATTAATTTATGATTGAAATGATCTTCAATTGGTATGCGATTAGCAAAAACAACAAAGGCTGGCGATGGTTCATGAAAATCTTCCAATCGGAAAGTTCAAAAGATTAGAATCCGATTTGAAGCGAGAATCGCATGGTATCCGTCAGCGGATGACCTTCACCGGCAGTGATATAACCGAAATCAAGTTCATAAAGTTTAAATCTTAAACCGAAACCGAAGGTCCAGGGTTTCACTTTGCCCTCTTCGTCATGCCAGTAACCTGCCCTTAGAGCAACCATATTATCGTACCAATACTCCAATCCTCCATGAGCGATTAATTTTTTCATTTCTTCTTCAAACGGATCATCCGCCCAGGAGGTAAAAAGCGCCTTGTACACCGGATCAGAAGTCCCATCTTTGCGCCGGCGAACCAGAAGCTTATTAACATCCACCGCGGCTGTCAATCGGTTAGGCGAATCAGTAGAAAGGTCGCCACCGAAAATTCTATATGCCAAACCGATTTTTAAATTGGTTGGTTGCGGATCAGCCTGGTCAACGTCAATATAGGCGATCTTCGGTCCGATATTGGAAACATTCATCCCGAGATTAAATCCATCGAATAACATATTACGATAGAGCAATCCCATGTCGAAGTTGAATGCCCATGTTTGACCTTTACCCTGTTCGGCGCCGGCGCCAATTGGCGCGAGGTTGCTTCGAATCAGGCGAATCGTGACGCCCATGCCGATATTATCGGTCATTGTTGTACCATACGAGAGCGCAGCAGCCGCATCATAGCTCATGAAGCGCCCCATCTCTTCCGGACCGGTCTCGTAGGTGATGATCTGCTCGCCCAGATTCAGATAGGTCAGACTGATACCAAATGTTCCCAGTCCGTAAACGTAATGCTTATACGCGGCAAAATCATAGAACAAATCACTGGTCAACTGCGGCAGCCAGTTGGAATGCATAAAAATAAATTCACGCGCTGGACCATAAGAACCGTCCTGGAATGCTAAACCACCCGGATTCCAGTACACCGCCGAGACATCGTCAGAAATCGCTACGAATGCTTCCCCCATGCCGTCGGCGCGCACACCGGGCGAAATTAATAGAAAAAGAATCCCGGCTTCACTAACTGGATAGGCTTGTGTGGCGAGTAGTAAGATTAACAGCATCGATAAAGCCACAACACCTAATTTTCTCATTATAAAGTCTCCTCTAATATTTCCAGACCTGATTATTTTCTCGAATTTCCAAACGAAAAGCAATATTGGATGTAATGTAAGCCATCCCTTGCTTTTCCCAAAACAAAGTTAAAACTCAATGATACTTTGAAAAGTTTCAATAAATTTTGCTTACACAAAGAAAAGCTAACGTTAAACTATTGATTTTATGACGCTAAAATCTACAGCTCCAGGCGATATGCAAGGATTTGGCAGGACAAAACTGGTTTCTTCGAACAGGAAGCGGTAACCGCGGTGTGGCTAATGGATGGGAAGGAAGAACGACATTTCAAAACGCTTTTGTTTTTCGTTTTATTTCCCCCTCGCAGACACGAAACGATGTCACCCTCATTAATACGAATCTGATGTATTCTCAATCGGCGCCTGTCTCTTTTGATTTGTTGACGATGGTTCCGATAGTGATGAAGCTGTACAGATTGCGCCCGCAATTATTCTCGCATTGGAAATTATTAAATAACTGCTCACATTCCTTTTGTGAACGCACGCGAAAATGTTTTACATTGCCACATGCTTCGCAAGTAATTATCAGTTTTCTGATGGCTATCGATTTTTCTTGCATTACCTATCCTGATTCAAAATCTGAAATGAATGGATATTGAGTTGCCGGTTAAACACACAAATCTTTGCAAAATACATACCATTCAGGCTGTTGCGGAATTCAGGCGAATTATTGTTGCCAATCCGCTTTTTTCATTCAACTCGAAAGAAACCGATATATCGTGTACTTTAATCATCGGGTGCAGCCTTCACCCGTCGTGAAATTCAATGCGGATATTTCTGATAAACAAAGTTTATACTTAAATTTGCCTAAATAGTTCTGTGCCAGCAGGAAATTATTGATTTCCTGGAATGGATTTATTATATTCATGAAGTTTCAAGGATATCAGCCTTGCGAAAAAGGATGGATTTCTTCGGCGCTAAATTAAATGTAAAAGACCTATGAGCAAAGTTATACTGATTTCGCTGTTAGTGGTTTTGTTTTATATTCTCTTCAGATTGAGCCGCGGCAAAAGCGATGAAATCAGATCGCGAAAGCACAAGATATTAGACAGGATGCGCGATCAAAAAAATGAAGAAAAGTAAAAAAAAGCTTGCATCCAACCCATTTTTTATTTATATTTAGCCAATAATTATAAGCGGGAGTAGTTCAGTGGTAGAACACCACCTTGCCAAGGTGGGGGTCGCGAGTTCAAACCTCGTCTCCCGCTCTTTTTTTTTTATAGGGGTGATATTTCAGGCGGCGTAGCCAAGTGGCTAAGGCGGAGGTCTGCAAAACCTCTATTCATCGGTTCGATTCCGATCGCCGCCTCTCACACCTCATTTGAATGCAAACAATACGAGCCGCCGGGGTGGCGAAATTTGGTAGACGCAAGGGACTTAAAATCCCTCGAACTCTTGAGTTCGTGCCGGTTCGAGTCCGGCCCTCGGCACCAGTAGACTTTTTCCGATAGAAAATTTCGCTATTTTGATAGAGATAAGCCGCTTCGTTCGAGCGGCTTTTTTATTTGCTGCCAGATCGGGATGGCAGAGATCATCACAATTGCAGAATTGTCTTGAGTTGGAAAATGGAATCCTTCATGCGGGGCGGGATTGTCTTGCCAGCGAACATAAACCATGAATAACTAGAGTCCGTCGTTTTATGAAGTCGTAAAAAAGTATTGAATCCTCTCGCATAGGCGTTACGTACATGAATGAATAAATAAACAGCCATAGAACGAAC
>JAFGMA010000338.1 GCA_016927835.1 Candidatus Zhuqueibacterota bacterium
CAGTAAGTTATGAGATTGCTTCGTCGCTCGTACCTCGCTACTCGCAATGACAAACTAATGTTACTTTTTAATCCTTAACGAGTATATGTCGAAATGGTTCGGGTTTCGAACGTGATTCTGATCGCCTTATCGGCTTCGTAAAGCAGGTTGCCATCTGAAATTATTTCATAAGCCAATAAATTGGGTACTTTATTGAGGAGCACCAGATCGACCTCATCTGTCCGGAAAATTGCCGTAGCTTTCGCGATAAGGTTTAATTTGATCTATAGCTTATGTTTTTGCCAGGTTTCTGTTTCCAGCAGCAATGCAATATCGATATCGCTGAGCGGACCTGCTTTCCCGGTTGCATACGAGCCAAAAAGATATGCCAATTGGATTTCACAATTTTGTTTGCAATATGCAATTAAACCGGGCAAGCACTGCATTGGATCGTGCTCAATTTTCCTGAACTTGATCATGCGAAGGCTCTTCGAAGAAAGTGAGAATTTCCGCCAGCCTGTCTTTCAACTCGGATCGGGGATAAATGGCATCGATAAAGCCATGTTTTAGCAAAAATTCTGACCGCTGGAATCCTTTGGGGAGGTCCTGCCCTATCGTCTGCTTGATGACTCTGGGACCAGCAAACCCAATGAGAGCACCCGGTTCAGCCAGGATCAAATCCCCCAACATGGCATAACTTGCCGAAACGCCGCCCGTTGTCGGGTGGGTGCAGATTGAGATAAATGGCAACCCGGCATTTGCGAGACAGGCTAACTTGGCAGAAGTTTTTGCCATTTGCATGAGCGAGAGCGCACCTTCCATCATTCTTGCGCCGCCGGAAGCTGAGATAATAATCAGCGGGAGGTGCTTTTCAATCGCCACATCAATCGCTCGGGAAACTTTTTCGCCGACTACCGTACCCATGCTGCCGCCAATGAAAGAAAAATCCATCACACAAAATACCACCGGAATCGCTTTTATTTTTCCCAATCCGGTTCTGATGGCTGAATTCTGACCGGTCGCTTTTACAGCCGCTTTAATCCGGTCGGTATATTTTTTTGTATCCTTGAATTTGAGTGGATCGGCGTTTCGTAAGTTGGTATTGAATTCCTCGAAAGAATCATCATCCAGCAGCATCTTGATATAATTCATGCTTTCGATCCGGAAATGGAAGTTGCATTTGGAGCAAATGAAGTAGTTGCGCTCCAATTGTTTCTTATGGACAATCTCCCCGCACGATTCGCATTTTAGCCATAAACCGTTTGGCAGATCTTTTTGTTCTTGAGGCTCGATCCCCTTTTTCTTGCTTTTAAACCAATCCATAATCGCTCCGCTAAAAATTGCTTTAGAATCGCTCCCGGATGCTTTCAAGGAGCCGTTTAAAAACGGTGGCTTGAATGCCCGCTTATTGCGCATAAGCAGCAACGATACAAAGCGCTGATGAGTCAAAACCAGGGCACAATGCCCCTTAGCCTGGAAAACCGATCCAAATCCCCGTGATTCGGGCATTTATTGCCTTTTTAACACGCCGCGTTTGCCAATCCCAAACTGAGCAGCAGTGCGTCTTCACCGTACGGTTCGTAATATCCGCGACGTAATCCCGTTTGTCGAAAGCCATGTTTCTGATAAAGCATGATTGCTGCTAAATTGGACTTCCTGACTTCCAGCGTAATGATAGAGCAGTCATATTGGCGCGCATGATCGATATTTATCGTTAAAATCAATTCACCGATTCTTCGCCGGCGAAAATTTCGGTCCACCGATAAATTCAAAAGATGCATTTCGTCGATGATGATGTGCGCCACGGAATACGCAATTACCCGGCTGTTACTTTCAGCAACGAATGCCACAGAATTTTTATTTTGCTCAAGTTCATATTCGAAGGCTTTGACTGACCAGGGCATCGGGAAATTCATTTCTTCAATCCTGATGATTTGTGCCAGGTCCTCATGCCGCATGGGTCTGATCATCACTTCGCCAAATTCCAGCACAACATTTTTACTTGCAAAGCCCAAAAACGTACTCATGAGGTTTTATGTGCGAAATTTCGCGCCACTTATAAATTCCTGGATATAAAATGGTTTCGCTGAATCTGCTTCGTTCTGCCCGGTTTGACGGTACTTATCTAATCCCACGTATGCGATGGAATATCCCCTTAAACAGCTAAACATCGCCGGGGCAAAGTGAATTCGCTCACCCAGTGAATCATGAATTTGCCGGGCGAAAGAGCTGGTTCCGTTGCCCAGGATCAGCGTGTCTTCCGGGATAAGCGTGCCAAGTTGGTTCACTTTCATGCAACGGTAGCCGGAAATACGTTCGATCTCACTCATCCGGCGCTTGCTGTACACTGCCGCATAGACTTCATCTTTCCGGGCTTTGATGATGGGACAAATCACTGCATCCGAAACAGGAGCCTGAAATGCCAGCGCATCGAGAGTAACCACGGTTGTCAATGGAAGATTCAAAGACAGGGCAAATCCTTTGGCTGCCGACATGCCGATTCGCAGACCCGTGAACGAGCCGGGCCCGGCTGAAACCGCGATGAGTTGAATCGCTGAAGGTGTCATGTCCATCGTTTGCAGCAGATCGTTGACAGCCTGAACGAGTTTTTCCGAATGGGCGCGATGCAGGTTAAGATTCATCTCGGCGAGGAGTTCTTCTTCATCCAAAAGTGCAATCCCACAGATTTCTGTGGATGTATCGATCCCTAAAGTCAGCATTGGCATTCTTTTAAATTTATGGATTCAGATGCGACACCTCGATTTCGCGATCGAATTCTTTATTTTGTTCAAACAGACTGGTCAATTTGATTTCAATGCGCTTCGCCGGCAATACTGACAGCGCCCGGTCTGCCCATTCAATGAGGCATAGCCCGTCCTTTTCGTTGAAGTAGTCATCGACGCCCAAATTGAGAACCTCCTCACTGCTGTCGAGGCGATAAAAATCGAAATGGTAGATTGGAATTCTTCCCCGGTATTCGTTGATCAACACGAACGTCGGACTGGTGACATCTTCTTTAACATCGAATCCCTGGCAGATACCGCGCGTCAGGCACGTTTTTCCGCTTCCCAGTTCGCCGATAAGAGCAACCACATCACCTGGTTTCAGTGAATCAGCAAGTTTATGCCCGAATTCAATCGTTTCATTCTCGCTGTGAGTAATTATTTTCATTTCCGTTGTGACAATCTATTTGGGCACCATTTTGATAATGGGCAAAATCATTTCTTCGAGGGAAACGCCTCCGTGCTGGAAACTATCCCGGTAATAATTCAAATAGTGGTGATAATCGGTCGGATACACGAAGTAGTAATCTTCCTTTGCTATCAGGTAGTTCGTATTGATGCTGCAAAATGGTAACCGATATTCTTCAGGTTTTTTGATTTGAAGGGCGTATTTGGCATCGCATTTCAGGCTTCTGCCGAATTTATAGCGCAAATTGGTTGATGTTTCGCGGTCACCAATGACCTTTGCACCGCGCTTGCTGCGGATGCTGCCGTGATCGGAAGTCAGAATCACGGTATTGCCTAACCTTGACAACTCTTTCATAATTTTGAAAATATGCGAGTGCTCGAACCACGAGCGTGTCAAAGACCGATACGCTGGTTCGTCCGGGACGATTTCTTTTAAAATCTCCGAATCACTTCGGCTATGCGCCAGGAAATCGACGAAGTTAATTACAATCGATAGCAGCGGGAGTCTCGAATAAGATGCAATATGTTTTTCCACGCTGCGCGCTTCGCTCAGATCTAATATTTTAATATATCTGGGATCCGGTTTCAACCGGTATCCGTTTCGTTCCAGTTGAAGGTCCAGGAGCTGCCGCTCATACCGGTTTCGGCTGGTATCGTCGATATCTCGCGCCCAGATTTCACTGTATTTTTCTTCAATTTCCCCGGGAAACAGCCCGCTGAAAATCGCGTTTCGGGAATACGGTGTTGCTGTTGGCAGTATTGAGTAATAATACGATTTCGAGATATTGAAATGCGGATAAAGCAACGGTTCAATTGCCAACCACTGATCCAGGCGCAGGTTATCCATCACGATGAAGACGGTTCTGGTTGCGCTATCCAGCAGCGGGAAAATTGAATGACGCGCGATATCGACCGACAAAACCGGCGCCTCGCTGCCATGAAGCCATTCTTTGTAATTCTGTTCGATAAATTTTGCAAATTCAATGTTGCATTCGCGCCGCTGGTCGAGGAGTGTTTGACGCAAACCGATGCCCGAATGCTGATCCAGTTCCAGTTCCCACTCGGATAGCTTGATGTGGATATCAATCCAATCCTGCCAGGTCATCGGATTCATCAATTGCGTGGAGATCTGGTTGAATTTGGAAACATAATCGCGGGCTAATCGCTCACCTTCGATTTTTTTGCTCTCCAGTGTCCGTTTGAGTGAAATCAGAATCTGGCTCGGATTCACCGGCTTCGTCAGGTAGTCATCGATTTTTTGACCAATCGCGTCTTCCATCAACGATTCTTCTTCGCTTTTGGTCACCATAATAACCGGCAGCGCCGGATCGATCTCTTTTATCTCCGATAGCGCGGTCAAACCATCCATTCCGTTGAGCATTTCATCCAGCAGCATCAAATCGAAATGGCGCTCTTTGATGAGCATAATCGCATCTTCCGCATTGGGAACCGGGGTGATATTATATCCCCGTTCTTCCAAAAATATGATGTGCGGGCGCAAGAGATCAATTTCATCGTCAACCCAAAGTATTTCTGCCCTGGCAAGTGGCATCTTTTCTCCCATCGCTGTGAAGGTGATGTGTTTTTGAAAATACACATTTTTTCGTAGATTGTCAATAGATTTTTGCTGAGCCGCCAATGACGCTTTTCAAGCCATTTCGCTTGAATTTAAATTCAAAAAATTCATAAAAATTTCTTCAATACTTTTTTGTTGACATTTTGATGATATTATCGTAATTTATTCAGCTTGAATTGTTTGCTGAATCTGAGCCTGCCGTTTGGTTTCGTATCCTGCACCTGCTGAATCAGATATTTCTTTTCAAAATCATACGATGACTGGTAATAAATTAAATATTTCAACACTCCATTTAGGGATGATATACCTATTAAGGGTTAATTTGTAACATCATATTCTTAAGCATGTCATTGCGAGCGTAACGCAGTGGAGCGAAGCAATCTCTATGTTTACAGTAA
>JAFGMA010000339.1 GCA_016927835.1 Candidatus Zhuqueibacterota bacterium
CAGTAAGTTATGAGATTGCTTCGTCGCTCGTACCTCGCTACTCGCAATGACAAACTAATGTTACTTTTTAATCCTTAACGAGTATACTTGTCCAATATTAAACCGTTCTTGCTTGACAGGCTGTAATAGTTGATCGACATGATGAGAATCATGCTTCTCCTGTCAAAAAGTACCAGAGTAGTTACTCAATCTTTATTATCAAAATATTTTTCAAACGATTACATCAGTGCCTGACATTTCCCCCCTCACGCCCTGAAAAGCTCGCCCATGCGTCTGCCCAGAAATTTGCCTGCCAGCACCAGGCTTGCCATCAGCAGAAACATTCCCAATACGCCCAGGGCGCTTGCGATATAGGTTCCGTCGGGGCGCCCCAGCAACATGTAAAGCGCTTTGGTGATCGGGTAATCATTTTCTTCGATTGCCAGGATCAGGCTATCGCTGACTTCGAGCATGGCAAAAGAGAAACAGAGAATGGCGCCGGCAACCAGATTGGCAAAAATCAGCGGCAGGGTGATTTTGCGCAGCGTCGTGGCAGGCGTGGCGCCTACATTCTGTGCGGCTTCCTCCAGTGAAACATTGATTTGCTGAAATCCCGCATACGCCGAGCGTACCATGTACGGCAGCCTCCGAATGGCGTAGGCACAGACCAGCAACGGAACCGGATTCTGCCGCGCATCCAGAAATGTGCCAGAAAAGCCGGCAACGAAGCCGAACGCGATGATAATGCCGGGGATCGCCAGCGGCAGCATGGTCAGCGTGTCGATGATGCTTTTGCCCGGAATTCGAGTGCGCGCCAGCAGATACGCGATCGTTATCCCTGCGAAAATATCGACGACCGTGCTCAACGAACTCAGCATAAAGCTGTTGCGGATGGCAATCGATGTCAGATGATGTTCGAAAACAAGCGAATAGTATTTTAAGGTAAACGTCTCGGGCAGCACGCTCATAAACCAGCGCTCCGTAAGCGATGTTAAAACAACGCTGATGTGTGGGATTAATGCCAGCAGCGTGAGCCCGAAAAATGAACCATAGATCAGCAGGGAGGTGACAATCGAGGCTCTTTTCGCGGTTCGTCCCACCTGCCCATGCACCAGCATCTCGTAACGCCTGCCGCGCATGCTGGATTTGCTCAGCGAGAAAAAGGCGATACCCAGCAACATCATAAACATCACTAAAACGTAACCCATGGGATTACCGTGGATATCGGTGACCAGGTCGAAAATCTGCACCGCGATCAGGCGGCGGTATTCGAATACAAGGGGCGTTCCGAGATCGGTGAATGACCAGATGAAAACAATGCTTGCGCCGGCAAAATAACCGGGCAGCATCAACGGAAAGGTAATTTTTCGGAACAGGGTGAATCCGCTGGCGCCGACATTCCGGGCGGCTTCTTCCATGGCGGGATCAACGTTTGCCAGCGCTGCCGCCACATTGAGGTACATGATGGGATAGAGATGGAGCACCTGCAGAACGATCACCCCAATCAGATCGCCCTGACCGAACCAGTCAATCGGCTGCTGGATGATGCCCGCGTCCATCAAAAGCAGGTTGATCGAACCAAAACGCGCGAACATCTGGCGCATCCCGACGGCTCCGACAAACGGCGGCAGGATCATGGGAACCAGCAGCAATCCGTTCATGATTTCTTTTCCGCGAAAGTCGTACCGCACCATGACCATTGCCAGCGGAATACTGACCAGGGTTGTCGCCAGCGTGGTGATGACTCCCAGGTTGATGCTGTTTAAAACAATTGACCACTGCGCGGGATCACTGATCATAAACCAGATGAACATAAAGGTCGGTCGATCTTCAACCCAGAACGCGCCCTTGATAACATACAACAGGGGATATACCAGAAACACCGCCAGTAACCCGAGCAAACCCAGCAGAAAAATCAGGCGCACCGGCGTCAGATCGTATTTGCGCAAGCTGATCATGGCGCCTCCCTTCGCAGCAGCACCACATCCTGCGCGTGACATCCGATCTGCGCCTTTTTTCCGGATTCGGTTTTTGCTGATTGCAGGCTATATTCGATGACTTTGAGCTGGCTTTTATCCGCAAGTGTCAGGAAATATTGTTCATGACTCCCCAGGTAAATGATTCGCGTAACTTGACCTTCGATCCGGTTGACATAGCTTTCGTTCTTTCCGATCACCGTGAGTCGTTCCGGGCGAATGGAGCAAAAAACCGGATCAGCCGGTTTGATGCCGTCATACGGCAAAGATGACTGCAGTTCACCGATCTCGGTTGAGACTGATATTTCGGCTGCGATGCGCTTAACGCTGCCCGGTATCAGGTTGGTCTCGCCAATGAATTCAGCGATGAAGGGATTTGCCGGAAAATTGTAGATATCCCTGGGCGTTCCGCTTTGCTGAATTCGCCCGTTCTGCATTATTGCGATGCGATCCGCCATTGATAAGGCTTCGCTTTGATCGTGGGTGACGTAAATCATGGTTAAGCCCAGACGGTCGTGAAGTGCTTTGATCTGTTCGCGCATCTCCAGACGAAGTTTGGCATCGAGGTTGGATAGCGGCTCATCGAGGAGTACGACTTCAGGTTCCAGCACAAGTGCCCTGCCAAGTGCAACCCGCTGCTGTTGACCGCCAGAAAGCTGGTTGGGTGACCGATCCGCCAATTTTGATAACTGAATCATTTCGAGTACATCATCCACGCGCCGGCGACGTTCGGCAGCCGGGATTTTATGCAACTCGAGTCCGAACGCAAGGTTCTCGCGGACGGTCAGATGGGGCCAGAGCGCATAGCTCTGAAACACCATGCCGGTGTTGCGCTTATGCGGCGGTACATCGGTCACATCTTTTTCATTGATCCGGATTTGTCCCTGGTCCGGGCGATAAAAGCCGGCAATCGTACGCAACAGGGTGGTTTTACCGCAACCGGAAGGACCTAATAAGAAAAATAGCTCGCCGCGCTCGATTTCAATATTGATATTGTCAATAACGCGTACGCTGTCGAATGTTTTCACAATATCCCTGATAATAATATGCGCCATTTTTCCTCCCAGATTTCTGGTTTGGAGCCTGCTGCAGAATATAAAAAGAATGCCTCAGTTTAAATGCCGATTCCGTGCACTCGCAAGAGATAGTTTTTAAATTAAAACGTTTTCTTTTTTTTTTGCCACTGATTGGCACGGATGAAACACGGATTTATTGTGCTGTGTTGCTTTTATCCGTGTTAAATCAGTGAAAATTTGTGGCTAAATCTATTCGCCTGCTTTTTCGTCTGAATGTCGCATCATCCCCGAAAATTCTGATATTTGCAATTTATATGAATAATCCACGTTAAGGAATTTAAATAGGTAACTTATTCTTAAATTGAGCGATTGGCATTTGGCTATTGGCTTGTAGCTAATTAAATTTCAATTAGTTAAAATGATCAAATTTTGTCATCCAACAGGTGAAATTATCTATACGATGTAAGTCTTGATAAACCAAGCGCCAAAAGCCATAAGCCAATCGCCTATTTTAGGTTATTAAATCCCAACTTCTTAGCGATTTGAGAATATCAACCAGGACACAGATTTTCATTTATTCCGAGTCGAGTAACCGTTTTTCGCCGGTGAGTGATTGGATTTCAGTAATATTCTGGCTGGCTTCCAGGCAACCCAGGTAGGTTCCGTTTTCGTCTCTGAGGGCGTAATATTCAATCAACACTTTTTGTTTTTTTGCGTCTTGCTTACCTGAAAGATCGATCCAGAAACGCGCTTTGTTCAGGGTTCCTTTTTTCATGCCATTCAATATTTCCTCGACTTTTGAAAGACTGTGTCCCGGATGGCATTTGCGTACATCCATTCCGAGCACACCTTTGGCCCGTCTGAATATGCGTGACTCATGCTTGTTCCAGGCAACAACTTTGTCATTGGCATCAACGATTGAGAATTCGAGCGGAAGCGTCTCGACCAGGGCTTCCAATAATTTTGCATCTAGTTTGCCGATCATGTTTACCTCACTTTTCGATGAATTGGTTTTCTGTCAAAAAAAATAGTCAGAAGATGTTACATTTTATAGTAAAAACTGTGATACTGTATGGAGTGAAATCCCTTTATGGATTTCACAAAATGGTTCTCAACCCGGCGATGCATTCCGACAGGTTTGATGAAGCGAGTTTTTGGATGCTGGTTATTGAAATAATGCTTGAGCCGAAGCAAGCTTTGGCACTCCTTGCTATCGATGTACAATTTTTTCGATTTCGGTTGCGAGTATGACGATGAGCGCAGCCGCCAGGCATACTGAAAATTGAAATGCATTCAACGGTACAGTTCGAAAGATAGTATTAAAAAATGGCACATAAATTAAAATCAGTTGCAAAATGAATGTCAATCCAACGCCGAAGAGGATGATTTTATTCTTCAGCAACGAAGCGGTGAAAACGGACTGGACGCTTCTGCGGACGCCTAGCGCATACGCCATTTGACAGAAAGTCAGTGTGGTGAAAATCATCGTTTGCCAGATGCGCGTATCGGGATGCAATTGCCAGAACCAATAGCCGACAGCAATGGATAATCCACCTATCAGCAGTCCCATCATCAGGATTTGCCTGCCGATACCTCTTGAAAAAATGCCCTCCTGCGGCTTGAAAGGCGGGCGCTTCATGGCATCCTTTTCAGCATCTTCATAGCCCAGCGCGATCGCGGGTATGCCATCGGTTACCAGATTAATCCACAGGATTTGAATGGCAAAAAGCGGGATGGGCATCCCCAACAAAGGCCCAATCAGCATGACTAAAATTTCGCCGGCATTGCCGGTCAGGATATATTTTACAAATTTCCGGATATTATCAAAAATTGTGCGACCCTCTTTGACTGCAGAGACGATGGTTGCAAAATTGTCATCCAGCAGCACCATATCGGACGCTTCCCGGGCGACGTCGGTGCCGGTGATGCCCATGGCAACGCCGATATCCGCTGATTTGAGTGCCGGGGCATCATTTACGCCGTCGCCGGTCATCGCCACAATCTGGTTTTTTTCCTGCAACGCATCGATGATGACCATTTTATGCTGCGGCGATACCCGGGCAAAAACATTCACTTCATCGATCTGCTCTTTCAATTCCTCAACACTCAAGCCGCTGAGCTCCTGTCCGCTGAGAAATCTGCCGTCTGCGGAAATACCCAATTCCCGCGCAATTGCGCTGGCTGTCAGCGGATGATCGCCGGTGATCATCACGACGCGGATGCCGGCTTTTTTACATAAGCGTATGGCGTCCACGGCTTCCGAGCGCACCGGATCGAGCATGGAAATCATGCCGAGGTAAACCAGATGCGTTTCATAGCCATCGGTTTGGTTGAGCTCCGAGCTATCGATGAATTTGAATCCGGCGCCCAGCACCCGAACGCCTTCTTGTGCCATTTCGGTATTATCAGCCAGAATTTTCCGTTTGATATCGTCAGTCAACGGCATGATCTTGCCATTGATGAGCGCGTATGCACAAATTTCTATCAGCCCATCCACCGAGCCTTTGGTGAATGCAATTGCATCGGTTTGTCCGACCTGTCCGGCTAATTGAATGCTGCTGCTGATTTTTCCTTCGGGCAATCGCCCCAATTTGTGGATCGTTGTCATGCGCTTGCGCTCCGAATCGAACGGCAATTCGGCTATCCTGGGCATCAACTGCAAAATGTCATTTTTGGGGAGACCGGCTTTTTCAGCGGCAAGCAAGAGAGCCCCTTCGGTCGGATCTCCGATCATTTCGATATCACCGGTTTCTTCATTTTCAGTCAAAACGGCATCATTGCAGAGCAATCCCGCCAGCAAAAGCAGATTGATCGAGGGATCGCTATTATTTTTGTCGAGTTGGTCGGCAGGCAGTTTTTTATCGGGCAGGACGATGTCGGTCACGGTCATTTGATTCTGAGTCAAGGTACCGGTTTTATCCGAACAGATGACGGTGACGCTGCCTAGTGTTTCAACGGCGGGCAAATGCCGGATGAGCGATTTTTGTTTGAGCATCCGTCGCGCACCCAGTGCCAGCGCAATCGTAACCACAGCAGGCAAACCTTCGGGGATGGCGGCGACCGCCATGCTGATCGCTGTCATGAACATCTCTTTCAAGCCGGCGCCCTGAAGATATGTCATCAGCGCAACGACGCCGATTAAGATCATCGCAAATATGGATAAAATCGATCCCAACCTTGCCAGACGCCTCTGCAAAGGGGCTTGTTCCTCGTCGACAACTTGCAGCATGTTAGCGATATTGCCCAGTTCCGTTTGCATGCCGGTTGCGGTAACCACCGCCTGCGCGCGCCCGTAAGTTACTACCGTGCCCATGAAAATCATATTTTTTCTGTCGCCGGGCGCCAGATTTTCGCCATCGAGAACTTCGGTGTTTTTTTCGGCTGCAAGAGATTCGCCGGTGAGGGTTGCTTCCTGTACCTTGAGATTGGCAACATCGATTAACCGGGCATCTGCCGGAACGATATTGCCAGCTTCGACCATCATGATATCGCCTGGCACCAGGTCTTTGGTGGATATCGATTTTTCGGTACCTCCCCGCCGAACGCGAATATTCGGTACGGCGAGTTTTTTTAAGGCTGCGATGGCATTTTCGGCATTGAATTCCTGCCAGAAACCCAAGGCAGTATTGAGGATTACGATGATGAGAATCACCACGGCATCGATATATTCGTGGAGAAACAGGGAAATGACAGCGGCAAGTATCAAAATAACAACCATCACTTCCTTTAATTGATCGAATAAAATTCCGAATGCGCTTCGCCTTCCGCTTTCAATGAGTTCATTCGGACCAAATTGTTGCAGTTGCCGTTCGGCTTCAGCTTCCGAAAGACCGGCTGAACTATCGGTATTCAATTCAGATAATACGTCTTCAACAGGATGTCGATAGGGTTCATTCATAGAGAGCAGTTTCCTTGGGTGATCTTATACCAGATTTACTTCATCACAATAATTGGGGATCGAAACATGCCAGTCTGTTTTTTCGCGCATGAATGTTGCGAAGCGTTCTGCGGCATCTGATTCACCGTGCGTGATGAATAATTGTCGCGGTGGATTTTTAAGCGCAGATAACCATTTGAACAACTCATCACGGTCAGCATGTGCCGAAAAACCTTGTATAGCTTCAATTTTGGCACGCACCCGATGTCGCTGTCCCAGAATACGAACATCTTTTGCGCCGTCGAGAATATGCCTGCCCAGCGTATCCCGCGCCTGATAGCCTACAAACAAGACTGTGCTCTCCGGTCTGGATATATTTTGCACAAGGTGATGTTTGATTCTGCCTGCTGTGCACATGCCCGAACCGGCGATAATAATAACCGTCCCTTTGATGTGATTAATCGCTTTGGATTCATTCACGGTTTTGGTCATTTTCAATCCCGGAAAATCAAAAGGCGATTCATCGCGGCGCATGAGTGCCATCATTTCCTCATCATACAGCTCGGTATGTTTTTGGAAAACACGGGTGACATTTATCGCCATGGGACTATCGATGAAAACCATGAGATGGGGAATGCGATTTGCGATGAGCAATTTATTCAGGTGATACAGCACCTCTTGCGCGCGCTCAACTGCAAAACTGGGAATGCAAATATTTCCGCCGGCTCGGTGCGTCGTGTTGATTACGTCCGCCAGCAATTTGCTGATATCCTCGTTATCCGGATGCAGCCGATCGCCGTAGGTCGATTCAACAAGCACATAGTCCGCGTTTTCGAACAAAGTCGGATCGAGCAAAATCGGTTTGTTCCA
Organism: Candidatus Zhuqueibacterota bacterium; assembly: GCA_016927835.1. Taxonomy (GTDB): domain Bacteria; phylum Zhuqueibacterota; class Zhuqueibacteria; order Thermofontimicrobiales; family Sulfurfontimicrobiaceae; genus Sulfurfontimicrobium. The sequence continues at coordinate 7,719 of JAFGMA010000339.1, forward strand.
CCTGCCTACATCACCGGAAAAAAGGATGGTTCTGCTTTCGCCATCTTGAGTCACCCGAAGACGGATCATCGATGAGCCGAGGATATGACCGGCATCGTGAAATGAGGCTTCGATTCCCTTGCCGACGTTGACCGGTTTATCGTAATCCACGCTGGTCAACAATGAAATGCACCCTTTGGCATCATCCTGGGTGTAGAGCGGAATCAGCGGATGGGGTCCTTTTCTGCCTTCGCGCTGATGTCGATTCCGCTTGAACTCGACATCTTCTTCCTGAATGTGCGCCGAATCCAGCAGCACAATTTCGGCAATTTCCGACGTTGCCGCTGTGCAGTAGATCTCGCCTTTGAATCCATCGTGGAAAAGTTTGGGCAGGTATCCGCAGTGATCCAGGTGCGCGTGTGTCAGCAGAACAGCGTCGATTGAGTCGGGAGAAACCGGGAACGGTTCCCAGTTTCGATTTCGATATTCACGTTCCTGGTAGAGTCCGCAATCGACGAGAAGGCGACTGCCGTTGGCTTCGATGAGGTATTTGGAGCCGGTAACATTTTGAGCAGCTCCTAAAAAGGCTAATTTTATTTTCATGATAGCTCCATATCGCTAAACGTTACACCCTATTAATATCCGTTACAGGACGATAAATGAGAATAGAAACTGTACTAAAAGAACCGGTAACCTTCAATCTGAGCTTTGCAGGAAATCGACCTGCGAAGGCACTGAGCTGTAAGCTAAAATTTTAGCGCAGCTAGATGACATGCACTCCCGTATCCAATTCAGTAGTGAGTTCTTCGTGGTTAGTAATTCATCGATCCGTAAATCTGTTACCGGAGGTACGCCTTGTTCCGCTATCCGATTTAAAGCGAATCCGGCTTAACCACGGTTGTCATCACGTCTTTGGGTCGATAAAGGATTTCAGTATGCGGATAACAGAATTCAACCGCAGCATTTTTTCTGAAATCCTCAAAGATGATCCTGACAATATCGCTTGAAATCCGCTGCCGATCGACTGCCAGGGTTTGGTAGCGCAAACGAATGCGAACACCGTAGTCGGTAAATTCAGATCGAATGAATGGCTTCTGACCGGTAGCTTCAATGATATCCTTTGTAACCGCGGTTGCAGCGCGAACCAAAATATTTTCCGCCGTGGAATAGTCAGATTCGTACGTTAGTAAAACAGGAACCTCATCCAGTATAAAATTTGTTTCAATGTTATAATTATAAATAATTTGTTGAAAAAGTGTCGCATTGGGTATCAATACGCCGCGCCCCGATTTTTCTTCGCCGCCAATCGTCCCCCCGACCTGGTTTAGGATGATATGCGTGAGGGTGATATCTGTGACATCACCGATGATGCCTGAAATAATGACCCTGTCCCCGATCTTGAAAGGGCGCTTGAGGATGATCATCAACCACGCCGCCAGCCCTGTTACCGGAGCTTGAAGCGACCAGCCAAGAATCATACCCAAAAATGCAGCGGAAATGCCCAGCGTCGCCATTGAGCCTGAGAGGCTGATAACGATGAAAATAGTTGCTACACCCAGCCAGACGTAGCGCCAGATCAAGAGAAAATTTTGAATATTTTCAGTCTTATGCGCTTTGGCAACCAGGTATCTTCGCAAGCCCTTGGTCGTCAATTTGTAGCTGATCCAGATAAAAATAACAGTGGAAACGGAAATGATAATACTTTTATAGCTCAATAAAAATGCTCGAACAGAATCGAATGCTACTGCAAACATGGTGATCCTCCTGCGGACTGATGTAATGGAGTTACAATTTTTTATATCAATACATAATAAATTATTATCGAAAAATCAAGTAAAAAGGGAACTGGAAGTGATTTGCATGAAATTAGTAAGCTCAGCGCTTGCTCCAGACTGATTGTAGAATTGGTTTCTTCAGGAAAACAATTAATCGTAATATACTTGTTATGACTAGAATGTTCAATGAATTCTCCGTCATTGCAAGGAGCGATGCGACGGGGCGCCCAGTCGAAGCAATCTCATCAATTTCATAGAGTTATGAGGCAGCGTGCAACGATTGCGTCGCTTCGCTCGCAATGACAGCTTTCTATGAAATCCTTGCCCGCGATGAGTTAACAGATTGTAGTGAAGGAACCTCGGCAGCGATTTGACGGTTAAAGCCAGCAAATAGCGCACATTTACATGCGCCAGAGGGGAACCATGCGATCAGATTCTTTTTACCACTACAGGAGGTTAGATGATTTCCACAATTATATTCGATCTTGGCAATGTTCTTGTTGAGGTTGAGCGAAAACGACTGGTGGATAACTTTAAACGTCAGTTGAATAACCATTTCAATTTTGAAGAATTAACGTCACAATTGCGAGTCTCTCCAGCAATAAAGCATTATGAATTGGGAGAAATTAATTCGGATCAATTTTATCAGGCATTTTCACAGGAATTGCATTTGAAAATTGATATTTCTGTGATGAAGCGCTGTTGGCAGGATATTTTCAAAGCGATCCCGGAAACGATATCCTTGCTACCGATCCTGAAAATGAAATATAAGCTTGCCATGATCTCCGATACCAATCCCTGGCACACCGAAATTATAGAAGAAGAAAATGCTATCTTCAACTATTTCAACGAATTGATCTTCTCGTACGAAGTGCATGCTGCCAAGCCTGATCCTCAAATTTTTAACATCGCCCTGGCGCGACTCCACTCCCCTGCAGCTAGCTGTGTCTATATCGATGACCTGGAAGCCAATGTAGCGGCTGCAAAAAAGCTGGGGATGCATGGCGTTCTCTACAACAATCCATCCGATTTAAAACGCGATTTGCAGGCTTTGGACATCACCCTGAACCCTTGAAATCGATAGCCGTTAGTGATGTCAAAAGCTGCCCTCTGATGCTTTGGAGTGAAAGCCCTTTATGGATTTCATGGCTCGCATCGCATAAAGGCGATGCACTCCGAACTGCTCAAATTATACCCGTTAGATGGCGACTTTAGTTGGAATCCTGCCCTGCCGAATCATTCCGTCAAAATAAATGTATCCTGCCTCAGCTTTCTATGATTTTAATAATTTGTAACTTTCATCGTTCCCATTAAGAAGGATTAAAAATTAGCCGATATTTTAATTATCTATAGTTTAGAATCCCCGCGGCGCAGTTCACCTGTCAACTCATTAAAAAATGAAAGGAGCAAGCTGGAAATCGGTAA
>JAFGMA010000340.1 GCA_016927835.1 Candidatus Zhuqueibacterota bacterium
CAGTAAGTTATGAGATTGCTTCGTCGCTCGTACCTCGCTACTCGCAATGACAAACTAATGTTACTTTTTAATCCTTAACGAGTATACGTTGCTACAGGACACTACCATTTTTGCGTATTTGATTCAAGATTACTTTTTAGCAAGCAAGGCGATTGCTATTATTTTATGTGGTTTTAGCGCAACTTTTTTTCAAGTAAAGCGTCAAATTATAAACTACATTGCTTCGGAAATCTGCAACTATTTGATTCATTTATAGGAAGTTATGAGCCATTCCTTTCATGCATTCACAGACGAAGAACTCGTACAATTGTTTCTCGACGGCGAAGACGAATATTTCCAGCCGCTTTTTGAGCGCTACCAACATCGGTTATACAAACTTGCGTACATGATGCTTTGCGATGAGTCCGAGGCTGAAGATGCGGTTCAGGATGTTATGCTCACGGTTTTTCAGAAACTGGCTTCCTATAAATCAAATGCGTCTTTTTTTACGTGGCTCTACCAGATTACGTTGAACCGTTGCCGGGATCGCATCCGGCGGAATAAATGGCGGGCGCTCCTGTTCAAGCGTTCCAATGGCGCGGAGGATGAGTTGCCTGAAGTCAGTGCTTCGATTCCGCAAAATCCGACCTGGGAGGCGCTGCATCAATCCGAAATAAACCGGCTTATCGAAAAATATATGCAGCAACTCCATCCGGACCATCGTCAAATCATTATCCTGCGCGACATAGAAGGATTCAGCTACGAAGAAATTGCAGGCATCATGAATTTGACGTTGGGCGCCGTCAAATCAAAGCTCTTTCGCGCGCGCAGCCAATTACGCCAAAAACTAGTTCCTTACCATAAGGAGTTATTATATGATTGATTTAGATGAAAATCAAGAATTTTTTGATAAGCAGACCCAGTTGCTGCGAAAATGGAGCGCAGGCATCAAAGCACCAGTTGGTTTCGACTCTCGACTGCGCGTGCGCCTGGAAAATATGTCCCAATCATTCTGGAGCGAGGTGATGCAAATTCTCCCGAAACTCGCGCCGGTTGCAGCAGGATTACTCGTCATTTTCCTGACGCTATTGGCATGGGTCGAAACTGAGAATACCACCCACGGGACGGCAAAGCTTCCCGATACTCGCGATGAATGGTTATGGATTGAAAATACGGATCAGCTAAGCGATGAAATGATCCTGGTTCAAACGTGGGAACTCGTTGCTTCGACAGAAAGAAGGTAACTATGAAACACCGGCTCAAAGCAAGTATATTCCTCGTCCTCATTTTCGCTTCCGGAATAATCATCGGTGTGGTACTGGATAACTATCTGCCATTTCTGCATTTCAGAAAGCCAAACGCAGCAAAATTTCTGAGGAAACTCGAACACCCCGGTATTTACGAGCAGATCATCGATGAATTGAATTTCACTCCGGAACAAAAGGACCGCTTCCGTCAGGCGATGATGCGACACGGGCAGCGGATGCGAGCGCTATTTGAAACGCATAAACCGCAAATCAAGCAAAGCTGGAATACATTGAAAACGGATCTGGATTCTTTTCTCACGCCGGATCAACAGCTCCAGCTTGAAGAAAGATTGAAAAAAATGCATCGGCACAAAGATTCCTTCAAACCAGCCAGTAACAATAGTGGTCCTGAAAGCCATCATACTCCGGATTCATTGAATAAAGGAAAATAAAAATGGAAATCGAAATCCAACGATTGGGAAAAACCTACAATAACACATACAAAGCCCTGAATGATGTCAATCTGAAAATTAAAAATGGCATGTTCGGATTATTGGGTCCCAATGGCGCCGGCAAAACAACGCTGATGCGCATCCTGGTCACCTTGCTGGAGCCTTCGAATGGCGATGTGCTGGTGGACAAAAAAGATTTGCAGCAACATCGCGGCGAGATTCGGTCAATGATCGGCTATCTCCCGCAGGATTTCAGCGTCTTTGCCAAACTCAGCACTTGGGAATTCCTGGATTATGCCGCCGCACTCGCGGGCATGAAATCCAGGTCTGAACGCACCAGCGCCGTAGATAAAATGTTGGAGCAGGTCAACCTGTTTGATGCCCGGGATCGCAAATGCAACAAGCTTTCGGGCGGCATGAAGCGCCGACTTGGAATCGCCCAGGCACTCATCGGACATCCGCAAATTATTATTGTTGATGAACCAACCGTTGGGCTGGATCCCGAAGAACGGTTGCGCTTCAGAAATTTGCTCGCGGATCTGAGCCAGCAGGATATTATTATCGTGCTTTCAACACATATTGTGGGCGACATTTCGAGTACTTGCCACGATATGGCGCTTTTGGATAAAGGCAGCATTGTTTTCAATGGCGCCCCGGAAGACCTGATCTCCAAAGCAAAAGGGCATGTGTGGCGCATTTCAGCCAGCGAGAGCGAGCTCGAAGCCATAAAGGAAGCCTATCCGGTCATATCTACGATTCCTTCTGAAAATGGATATGATGTTCAGGTGGTGGGCGAAAGCCTGACCGGTTTCAGCGGTGATACCATTGAACCCAATCTGGAAGATGCTTATGTCTACTTCATGGAAGTGCATCAGAAAGAAGCCATATAGGTATTCGTGCTTTTTTTCATAGCTGCGCAAACTTTACAAATCCTTGTGATGGGCTTCTTCGCCGAATACGCACCAGTTTTAGCAAAGCCCTGGATCGTAAGATAAACTGAAAGGAAAACCATATGTTATCGCTATTTAATATATGGATTATCGCGCGATATGAGATGAAAATTGTGTTAAGAAGCTGGTTCTTCCGCATTTTCAGTATCATCGCAATTTTAATTCTCACATTTTTGAATGTGCTGAATATCAGCGCTATCTCGGAATTGATTGTCCGCTCACCAGTGTCATCAATTTTGAAGGTTATTCCATCTTCGCTACCCTATATCAATTTGAAATTGCTGAACGTGGTGCAAACGATTATCGCGATTTTCATTGCTTCCGACTTTCTGAAGCGCGACCGCAAGCTGAACACGACTGAAGTCATTTACGCCCGCTCGATGACCAATGCCGATTATGTTCTGGGTAAAACTACCGGTATTATGCTGGTTTTTCTCGGTTTGAATGTAATCGTATTGCTGATTGCGGCGATCACACAATTTTTCATTCCGGACCTAAATTTGGGTTTTGTGCCGTACCTGGCATATCTCCTGCTCATCAGCCTGCCAACACTGCTTTTCATCATCGGATTGGCATATTTACTTATGTCGTTGATACGCAGCCAGGCAGGGACTTTCATTCTTTTGCTGGTGTATGCCGGAATTTTCCTGATATGGGGCGGAACAATGAGGTTTCTGTTCGATTATCTTGCCTACCGACTGCCAATGCTTTATTCAGATTTTGTGGGATTCGCCGGGTTGGACAATATTATTTTCCAGCGCATGATGTATCTATTCTTCGGGCTCAGCTTTGTATTTTTCACGATTGTTCGCATGAAACGCCTCATTCAATCCAAAGCCATGAATAAGCTGTCACTGGTGCTGAGTATTCTTTTCCTGGTGCTGGCGCTGTTTTCAGGCTATAAGCACCTCGATTATTATAACACAATCGAGGAAACGCGCATTGCTCAACGCCAATTAAATAAAACGTATAAGGCTCACCCGCGGGTTCAAATGCTGAAATGCGACTTGAAGCTGGATCACACGGGAAGCCAAATCGCCGCAGAAGCTAATCTCAAATTCATCAACAACACACGGGAGCCAATCGAAAGCTATTTATTTTGCCTGAACCCGGGACTCGAAGTGAGTAAAATCACTGGGGGAACCGTTGAGTTGACTTTCAACCGGACTCAACATATTTTGCTGGTTAAGCCGACAACAGCGCTTGCGGCAGGATCAACGGATTCATTAACAATCAGCTATTCGGGCAGCATTGATGAACCCGGGGCGTTTTTGGAAGTTGAACAAGAAGATATCGAGGCTGTTTATGAGTATATGTTTGCATTCCTCAAATTCAATATCAAAAAGCAAATCAGCTTCGTAACAAACAACTATGTCCTGCTGACGCCCGAAGTCTTGTGGTATCCGATAGCCGGTTTGCCGTATGGTGCGAATTATCCGGTTCTCGGTGCAAAAGATTTCATCGATTTCGATTTAACCGTGTCGACGAAAAAGAACCTGACGGCTATCTCACAAGGTGCTGCCACGAAAAAGGATTTGGCTGACAAAGCGCAATTTCACTTTAAACCGGAGCACCCGCTGCCGCAATTTTCGGTGGCGATTGGCGCCTACGAGCAGCGGGAAATCACCGTCGATAGCGTCACGTATGCCCTGTGGACAGCGCCGGGACATGATTATTTTGTGCCCTTCATGGATGAACTGGGCGATACGCTGGGAATCATTATTCGCAATTTCAAACAGCAATACGAAGACTACATCGGCATTCCCTATCCGTTCAAGCGTTTTACTCTGCTGGAAGTACCCATCCAATTCTGCACCTACGCCCGCCCCTGGGTTAAGGCACACGAAACCATGCAGCCGGAAATGGCGCTAATTGCCGAACAGGGAGTTTTTTGTGAAGCCACGGAATTTGAAATGATGATGTACTGGATGGAACGCCGCCAGCAACGCAGGGATATGACCATGACACCGCAAGAATTGCAGAGCGATCTCCTGTCACGATTCATCGAAACCAATTTTATCGGTGGATTCAGCGGGCGTCGCGCTTTCGGCAGGCGCATGGGTTTTTCGATACACAACTACCATATTTTTCCCAATTATTACACCTTTATCAATCATCTGGAATCGAAACAATGGCCCATTTTCAACCTGGCGCTGGAGTCATCCATTCGCAACCGCAAATCGGAATCGCAGCCTTCATTTTTCAGAACGATCGCCGGTTTGAGCGACGAAGAAAAATGCAACCTGGCGCTCAGGGGAAATAGCTTACATGACGCTTTGCTCGATTCAACGCAAAAGGACCTTTTCGTTAGCCTAATCGAAAATAAGGGCAAAGCATTATTCGTTCAACTCCAGACTGAATTCGGGGATGCTGAATTCAACGTTTTTTTGAATTCATATTTGGAGCAGCATCGCTACCAGAATGCGACGATGACCGATTTCACAAACGCCATGCAGAAAAAATTCAACTTCGAATTCCAGCCGCTTTTCGAAGAATGGTACAACGGAAAAGCGTTACCCGGATTTCTCTTAACGGATGTTGAGAATTATTCGGTGACAGATGGTGATCGAAAGCGCAGCCAGGTGAAATTTACCGTCGAAAATCCGGAATCCGTTGATGGCTATCTCAATTTACAGTTCTGGCTGCGGGGACAGGATGACCGACGAATGCGATTCGGTCCTCCCTCTCCCGATTTCGACATGAATTTGAAGGTCGAAGCCCGACAAAAAAAAGAAGTCGGCATCCTGCTGGATGATGATTTGCGCGGATTCAATATCGATACGTACGTTTCCCAAAACATTCCTTCGGCTTTTAATTTTCGCTTCCGCGGAGACCGGGAGCAAAAGGAGGTCAGACCGTTCGAGGGTGAACGCATCCTTCCCTTGACCGAAGAACAGGCAACCGGAAAACTTGAAATCATCGTGGATAATGAAGATCCGGGCTTTGAAATTATCTCAAAACAACAAAAAAATTGGCTGCAAAAATTGTTCGGTTCCGAGGATGAAAAACAGGATCCGTACGTCGGATATGAATTCTGGCGTTTACCAGGTCAATGGACACCGACCGCAAATGCCAAATTTTACGGCAAATATGTCCATTCAGGATATTTTATAAAAAGCGGAACGGGCGATAAAAAAGTTGCCTGGACTGCAAAAATTCCTGTAGCGGGTAATTATGAAGTTTACGCATATTATGAAAAAGAAGAGACATTTCGTTTCAGACGCGGGCGTGGGCGCGGCGATGATAATGATAAAATCGGTGAATTGAATTTTATCATTCATCATGATGATGGCGAAACCGAGTTTGCACTCGATCGCGATCAAGCAGTGGACGGCTGGAATTACATGGACAGCTTCTACTATTCGGAAGGCGAGGCGAAAATAATTCTCACCGATAAATCAGCCGGCAGAAGCGTTTTTGCGGATGCAGTAAAATGGGTTAAAAAATAGTTTGAATCTCAAAACATCGGTTCGCATCACATCACTTTCGAAATTCACGGAGTACGCATGAACCAAAGCATTCAAAATATGGTCCTCAGAAAAATAGTTGTCCTGGTTATGTGCCTGGCAGCTATCGCCAATGCGCAAACGGTGCTCACACTGGATCAAGCGCTGGAATTTGCCATGGAAAAGAGCCCGGAAATTCGTCAGGCAAAATTGAGCCTGGAACATAGCAAGCAAAATTTGAATGCTGAAAATGCGCGTTTAAAATCGCATTTCGGATTGAACCTGACCCCCTTCAGTTTCAGCAGAGAACGTACCTTTGATCAGCGCTATTCGGATTGGTACGACACGCAAATGAAGCTTCTTTCCGCCCGGTTTTATATCACCCAACCCATTGTTCTGACAGATGGAACGCTTGAACTCACCAATCGCTTCAGTTGGCAGGATCATTCGTATGAGCAGGGTCCAATTTCAGGCGGCTCGACAACTTTCAACAACAACCTGTATTTGAGTTTCAAACAGCCCATTTTCACTTATAATCGCACGAAGCTAGCGCTTAAATCGCTGAAATTAGACCTCGAAAATTCAGCACTCTTTTATGCGATAAAAAATCTCAATCTCGAAAAATCCGTAAACCAGCAATTCTATGATGTTTATTATCGTAAAATGAGTTTGAATATCACCGAGGAAGAATTTAAAAATAACCAGGAAAGTTATCAAATCATCAAAAATAAAGTTGAAGCCGGCATCTCCGCGAAGGAGGAATTGTACCAGGCTGAACTAAATTTAGCCAATAGTCGAACCAACGTTCAGAATGTCAGGGTTGGATTGGAAAATGCGATGGATGATTTCAAAATCCTGCTCGGTTTGCCCATTGACCACGAGATCACTGTGGTAGCAGATGTCAGTTTTCAACAAATAGCCGTTGATGAATCCAAAGCTACTGAAAACGCGCTTAAATTTCGGATGGAACTCAGGCAGCGCGATATCAACATCCAAAATGCCATGGCAAATCTGATCGAAACGTCGGCGCTGAATGAATTCAAGGGAAATTTATCGGTCACGTACGGACTGGTTGGCACAAATGAAGACTTCCCACAAATGTACGACGATCCCGACCAAAGCCAGGAATTCAGCGTTTCGTTTGAAGTTCCCTTGTGGGACTGGGGTGAGAAAAAAGCCCGGATACGCGCCGCCAAAGCCACCATCGATCAGCGGCATCTGGACAAAGAATCAGAGGAGAGCAATCTTCGCGTGGCGTTGAGAAAAGCTTACCGCTCCCTGAAAAACCAGCTCTCCCAAATCGACATAGCGCGGCAGAATGTAAAAAATGCTGAACTGACGTATGAAATAAATCTGGAACGATATAAAAACGGTGATTTAACCAGCAAGGATCTCGGCTATTATCAAAATCAGCTTTCGCGCGAAAAACTGGGCTATATCGAAGCATTGATCAACTACAAACTGGCGCTGTTGGACATCAAAATTCAATCGCTCTGGAACTTCGAAAAAAATGCGTCCGTTGTTCCTGAAATAACATTTTGATTATTATGCGATTTGTAGTATTATCTGGCTTCTTTCGCGCAGCATTACAGCGCAGCCGCCACAGATTTAAATTTTTAGTCATCTGTCAATTTTTTCTTGCCTTCCTCATCGATTGGTTTTATCTTATATCTTGATTTGATGCTCTCGCGGTTTTCCCAAAATACAGCATTTGATTGTATAATTGCAATCAATTGGTGCAGTTAATGAATGGATATCTGCCAGGCTGCATCTAACATTTAAAACCTTGCAAAGAAAAGGGGTATCATGTTTGATCAAAATGTATTGAATATTGATTGCGAGACTGAACTCGAAAAAATATCGCAAGCCATGCAGTCTGCTGTATTCACAACTCTCAAACGCAAAGGGCTCGTTGTTGCAATTTCCGGTGGTGTCGATAGTTCGGTGACGGCTGCGCTGGCGGTGAAGGCGCTGGGCAAAGACCGGGTGTTCGGTTTGCTGCTGCCTGAGGTCGATTCATCCGGAGAATCAGTGGATTTGGGCAGAACTATCGCCGAGTTTCTGAAAATCGATTATCGAATCGAAGACATCGGTCCTGCATTGGAAGCCATCGGTTGTTATCGTTGGCGCGATGAAGCGATCCGGTCAATATTTCCGGACTACGGTGAAGGCTGGAAAAATAAAATTATTATTTCTCAGAATTTGCTGGATAGCAACCGAATTAATTTCTTCAAATTGGTGGTCCAATCGCCGGATGGCTCGCAACAGGAAAAGCGCTTGCCCTTGCAGGCATATCTCCAAATTGTTGCGGCAACCAATTTCAAGCAGCGCATCCGGAAGACGATGGAATATTTCCACGCCGACCGCCTGAATTTCGCGGTATCGGGCACACCCAACCGCCTTGAATACGACCAGGGATTTTTTGTTAAAAATGGCGATGGTTCCGCCGATGTAAAACCCATCGCCCACCTTTATAAAACCCAGGTTTACGCCTTTGCCCGGTATCTGGGATTGCCAAAAGAAATTTGTGATTCAATGCCAACAACTGACACGTACAGCCTGCCCCAGGGTCAGGACGAATTCTACTTCGTGCTGCCTTACGATAAAATGGACCTGGCACTCTACGCTTTCAACCATCAGGTGGCAGCGAAGGATGCTGCTTCGGCATTGCGATTATTCCCGGACCAGGTTCAACGTGTTTATGACGATATTCAAACCAAACGGCGGACTACCCAATATTTGCATCGGCGCCCCATTCTTTTGGGCGATGTACCAGAAGTTCAATTTTAAATCTAATCCCGGGAAGGCGCGCGTTAACACGAATGCCTAAAATAATCTCGCCTGATTTTGATTCATATCATTCGAATCTTACTATTACATTTCTATCGGAGAAACCTTCAATGCGTCCATTTGAGATTGCACTCGGTATAAGTCTATCGGCATTGATGCTTCTGTTTCAACCAATCCAATCAACAGCATGCACCACGGCGATCATTTCCGGCAAAGCCACCCCTGACGGACGACCACTCTTATGGAAACATCGGGATACGTCGGATGAGAATAACAAACTTATGTACTTCACCGATGGTACGTTTCCGTATATCGGTTTAGTGAACTCGGAAGACACTCTCGGTGCGGAGGTCTGGATGGGGAGCAACAGCGCCGGATTCAGCATTATGAATTCTGCTAGCTATAATTTGAATGGCGGTGAAAAATACGCAGGCAACGATGAAGAAGAAGGCATTTTCATGAAGCGGGCGCTGCAAACCTGCGCCACGGTGGCAGATTTCGAGCGATTGCTGGATGAGACTTCCGGTCAAAGGGGAGTATCCGCCAACTTCGGCGCGATCGATGCGGCTGGCGGCGCTGCTTATTACGAAGCAGGCTATACGCAGCATACAAAATTCGATGCGTATGATCCGCGTGTCGCTCCGATGGGCTATATCATTCGAACGAATTTTTCTTTCAGCGGGGAAAGGAATACGCGGGTTCTGGCTATATTCGATATTTGACTGCGGAGAAGCTATTTTTTAATGCAGCAGCGGAGAATGACATATCGCTGGCATTCATTCTTGGACGGGCTACCAGGAGTTTTGAAAATTCGCTCACCGTTGTCGATTTGAGAAAGCCGCCTTTTCCTCAATCGGAAGTTGATCCGGAATTCGCCTGCCTGCAGGATTGTATCTCCCGTCCAACATCAGTTTCTTCGATGATTGTTCAGGGAGTTTGTCCTGGCGAGGCGCCAGAATTCACAACGATCTGGACGATACTGGGTTATCCGGCTTTTTCGGTAGCCCTGCCAACGTGGGTTAAATCCGGCGAAAAATTGCCCCGAATACTCACCGCAGCCCCGGGCAAATCGGCAGCATTGTGTGACAAAGCGTTGGCATTGAAGAAAAGATGTTTTCCGATTACGCGGGGATCCGGTTACAAATACATTAACCGTGCGGTGCTTTTGAATGATGAAAAAAATGGGATTCTGCAAAAGATATTTCAAATTGAAGCCATCATTTTGAATCACACACAGAAAATTTTGGAGGATTGGAGAGGCAAGCGCCTTGAAAAACATGAAATCACGGATTTGTATGAGTGGCTTGATCGCACGATCACTGCAGAATTTGAAAGGAATTTTGGCTTGTAGACTTGATAGCCATTTAATTTTGCCTCAGAATACAAAAGCCAGCATCACGTTAGCTGGCTTTTGTATTAAATGGAGTCCGTCGGTTTTTGTCATTCCCGCACGTTTTAAGCGGGGTGCCGCCCACGGGAATCCATTGTCCAGATAGTCAAATGGATGTCCGATAGGCTTGTCCCCGAATGTATTTATCGGGGAAGCATTCGGGCATGACAGAGCCGGATTAGTGTTTCTGATTTTGTTTTGCATTTAAAAAAATCGCTGCTTTTCAAACGGACTCTAAATGAGTTAAAATTTCCGAAAAATCGCTATGCAGATTACGCCTGTCCTGCGCTTCCGAGCACGTTTTTATTTTTAAGGATAATCAGCTTTTTCAGTTCATCCCTTGCGGGTCCCAGGTATTTTCTCGGATCGAAATTTTTGGGATCATCGTGCAGGAACTTTCGCAAAATGGCTGTGACGACCAACCTGCCGTCGCTATCAATATTGATTTTGCATACGGCAGATTTTGCTGCGCGGCGCAATTGCTCTTCAGGGACGCCCACAGCACCTTCCAGCGCGCCACCGTACTTATTTATCATCTCAACGTATTCCTGGACCACAGATGACGCTCCGTGCAGCACAATCGGAAAGCCCGGCAACCGTTTCTCGACTTCCGCCAGGATGTCGAACCGCAGCGGCGGCACAGATTCGCCCGGTTTGAGTTTGAATTTATACGCGCCATGCGATGTACCAATTGAAATTGCAAGACTATCGACACCGGTGCGCCCGACGAACTCTTCAACCTCTTCCGGCTTGGTATAATGGCTTTTCTCGTGCGATACATCATCTTCGATACCCGCCAGCACGCCGAGCTCACCCTCTACGCTGACGTCGAATTTATGCGCGTATTCAACAACTTTTTTGGTCAATTCAATATTATCATCAAATGAATGGGCGGAACCATCGATCATCACCGAAGAGAATCCGGATTCTACACATGATTTGCACAATTCGAACGTGTCCCCATGATCGAGATGCAGCGCAACCGGAATCTTGCTACCGGCTTCTTTTATCACTTGCATTGCTCCCATTGCCATATATTTCAATAGCGTCTGGTTGGCATAGTCGCGGGCGCCTCTGGAAACCTGCAAAATAACCGGTGAATTGGATTCGATGCAGCCGAGAATGATTGCCTGCAACTGCTCCATGTTATTAAAATTATAAGCGGGAATTGCGTAGCCGCCTTTCATGGCTTTTTCGAACATAGCCTTTGTATTTGACAATCCTATTGCTGTATAATGCGTAGTGTTTGGCATTCAAACCTCCTTCATTTTTCAAAATGCGTCCCATTAGCAGATTTCTGTTGCGATTAAAATCCCGGCTTTCTACCAGGTGTCTGTTTCCGCGCCATATTAAATTCAATTATCGAGCGATTATAAAATCTGGTAGCATTTGATAATAAATTGATTTTTAATAAAATACAGTTTCATTAATTAATAAAAAATAAGGAGTAAATATAAGGAAAATAATAAGAAGATACAAGAAAAAAAATAAAAAATCTTGAATCTTTTTATCAATAAAGGCATCTAATAATAAAAATTAATGAAGTCGCATCTCGAGGAATGAAAATTGGAAGGCGCGTATGGAAACAAGCAATAAATTGAAATGGATTAAAAAGATTGGCATCATCCTGGCAGGAGCAGCGCTGGGATTTGCTTACTACCGTTTTATCGGCTGCAGCTCCGGTGTTTGCCCAATCACCAGCAACCCATGGATCAGTACTGGATATGGCGCGTTAATCGGTTTCCTTTTTACAGGAGGATTTAAGTCGAAACCAGAAGATAAACCAAAGGAAACACAGTAATGGACGAATTTTGGAAATTTATTCTCATCTTCGCAGGTTGGTTTGTGTTGATGAAATTCATTCTTCCTAAATTGGGAGTCCCGACTTGAATGTCGGGTGCCTGCGATCTTCCGGGAGAGGATCAAAAAAAGCAAGATAGAGAACGTGAAGAAAAAAATGATTAAGACATATCAGGAGCAGATATATGCCAATCTATGAATATCGCTGTCATAACTGCGGTTTTATTTTTGAGGAATTTCAATCAATAAAGGCGGATCCGGCGCAAACGAAATGTCCGAAATGCGGGGAACAACGGTCTGAAAGGCTCTTATCGGCGTTTAGCTCGGTGAATGCGTCTGGTAGTGGTTCGGTGGCATCAAGTGGCGGGAGCTGCGGTTCAGGGGGCTTTACCTGAGCAAGCTAGCGGAAGCAGTTGCTTCAGGTAGAATCTTCAGTAACATAAAAAGCGGTCTTCTTTGCACAAGAATGTTATTAGTCAATTGATGATTGCGACATTATTGTGTTTCCTTCAAGTATGTGGACTCCTGCTGATTATTCTGCATGGAGTCCACATTTTTTTTGCACAATTAAGCCATCAGCTTTGCCAAAATCGCCTTCTGAATATGCAACCGATTTTCCGCTTCATCGAAAACTACCGAATTGGAACCCTCGATAACGCTATCGGTGATTTCTTCACCCCGATGAGCCGGCAGGCAATGCATCACCAGGCATTGACTGTTGGCATGCCCGACCAACTCGTCGTTCACCTGAAAATTGCGAAAGTCGATTCGCCGTTTTTCAGCTTCAGCTTCCTGACCCATACTCGCCCAGACATCAGTGTAAATGACGTCTGCGTTTTTGACTGCTTCGATCGGATTTCGGAAAATTCGGATGGAACTGGTGCGCGATTTTAGAGCGCTTTTTAAAATTTCCGGATTCGGATCATACCCTTCGGGAATGGCAAGATGTAATGTCATCGGAACGCGTGCAGCCATGTTGATCCAGGAATTCGCGAGATTGTTTCCGTCACCGATAAATGCCACGGTGATTGCTTCCAGGTTGCCGCGGTGTTCCAGAATCGTCAACATATCGCCCATAACCTGGCACGGATGCAACAGATCGGTCAATCCATTGACGACCGGAACCGTGGCGTGTTTTGCGAGTTCCAGAATTTGTTCATGACCGAAAACCCTTGCCATGATGCCATCACAATAGCGCGAGATTGTGCGCGCGACATCCGCAATCGACTCCCGCTTTCCCATTGAGATATCTGTCGGAGCAAGATATAGCGCATAGCCTCCCAATTGATACATTCCCACTTCGAAAGAGATTCTCGTACGGGCAGAAGGTTTTTGAAAAATCATTGCCAGCGTTTTCCCCAGCAACAGCGGATGTGCTTCGTGGCGCTTTGTTTTCTCTTTTAATTCGATCGCACGCGCGAAAAGCTCGAATATTTCATCTTTACTCAACTCAGATATGGCAATAAAATCTTTTTTCACACCTAACCTCCTTGTAATTAAAGTATGAATTGGCTGAGTTCCTGATTATCAACAATGTCTTTAAATGTATCGGAGACGATCTTTTTGGTAATTGTAATATCGCTGCCATACTTCTGGTTGTCGGGAACCGAGAAGAGGATATCCTCCAGGAGAGTCGTCATAATCGTGTGCAATCTGCGCGCGCCAATATTTTCGCTTCTTTCATTGACCTCGCTTGCAATGGCTGCGATTTCCTGTATGGCGTCTTTTCTGAATTTGATTTTCACATTTTCAGTGGCGAGTAATGCTGTATATTGTTTGATTAATGCATTTTCCGGTTCGGTCAAAATTCTCACGAAATCATCCTTTGTGAGGCTATTCAATTCCACGCGGATCGGGAAGCGCCCTTGGAGTTCGGGGATTAAATCAGAGGGCTTGGACACATGGAATGCACCGGAAGCTATAAACAGAATATGATCGGTTTTGACCATGCCATATTTGGTAACAACCGTTGAACCTTCCACCACTGGCAAAAGGTCCCGTTGAACGCCTTCCCTGGAAACATCGGGACCAGACTTGGAATTATCGCCGGATATTTTGTCGATTTCATCGAGGAAAACAATCCCTGAATTTTCGACGCGCATGAATGCGTCGGCGATCACCTGCTCCATATCGATTAATTTCTGTGATTCCTGCTGTATCAGAAAGCTTTTCGCTTCCGGTACAGTCATCTTGCGCTTTTTAATTTTCTTCGGCAGCAATGGACCGAACAGGTCCTGCACATTCAATCCCATTTCTTCCACACCAATTGGCGAAATAATCTGCATCAACGGGAATGAATCGGCAGGCACTTCCAGTTCTACGGTTCGTTTATCCAGCTTGCCTTCGATGAGCTGCTTTCTCAATTGTTCACGTGTATGTTGGTAACGGAGTTCAAGTTCCTGATCTTCTTTCTTCGGGCTGGTTCTTTTCCCGGGTTTCAATCTCGGCAGCAATAAATCCAGTAACCGTTCTTCTGCCAATTGCCGGGCTTTATCCTGCA
>JAFGMA010000341.1 GCA_016927835.1 Candidatus Zhuqueibacterota bacterium
CAGTAAGTTATGAGATTGCTTCGTCGCTCGTACCTCGCTACTCGCAATGACAAACTAATGTTACTTTTTAACCCTTAACGAGTATATGTTACCAGCGCTAAGTCTGGAATAAAATTTAAAGGGAAAAAACACGATATGACCAATCCCAGAATCCTGCACATCCTCACGCGGCTAATCAGCGGTGGTGCCGATGAAAATACTCTGTTGAGCATTCGCGGTCTGCAAGATTCCGAATACGACATCGAGCTGCTCGTTGGCGGCGAATCAGATGAGCACTTCGTCCGCGGGCAGACGGATATCCGGATCATCGTGCTCGATGAATTGCGGCGGAACATTCTCCCGCTAAAAGATTTGATTGCATTTTATAAAATTTACACTTATATTAAAAAAAATCAATTTCACATTGTTCATACACATACAGCCAAAGCCGGTTTCCTGGGGCGGCTTGCTGCGCGATGCGCCGGAACACCAATCATCATTCACACGATCCATGGCATCACATTTCATGACTTTCTCAATCCCTTAGTACGATGGATTTATATTGTTCTGGAAAAAGTTGCTGGCAAATTCACCAACAAGCTCATCATGGTCGGGGAAGATGTCAAGCAAAAATATGTCGCCCGGAACATTGCGAAACCTGACTCGTATGTCACGATTCGCAGCGGATTCCACTTACGCGAGTTCATTCAATCCGGATCGCTGTCAACAAGTGAATTGCTAGATATCCGAAAAGAGCTGGATTTAAAATACACTGATCTTGTCATCGGAACCGTATCCCGCCTGGAACCACGAAAAGGGCATATCTACTTATTCGAAGCCGCCATTGAACTCATCCGAGCTTTTCCGCAGATTCAAATTCTCATAGCAGGGGAGGGTTCTCACCGGGAATTTCTTGAAAGCGAAGCCCGGCGCCTGCATTTAGCCGAGAACATTCGATTTCTGGGCTACCGGAATGATATCGCGGAACTAATGGCGCTGTTCGACATATTTGTATTAACATCGTTGTGGGAGGGATTGCCGCGGGTATTGGTCCAGGCTGCTGCGCTGGGCAAGCCAATTGTCACGTTCGACGTCGAAGGTGCCAACGAGATCGTGGTTCAGGGGGTGAATGGTTTCGTCGTACCGCCGAAAAATGTAGCTCTGCTAAAAGAACGCATCGCATGGTTCATTCAACATCAGGATCAGGCGCGCCAGATGGGACTTGCCGGGAAAGCTCTCGTTACCGATGCGTGGGAAGCCGAAACCATGGTACGACAGATAAAGGAATTGTATGATGAAATGATAACGATTTCTACCAGTCAGTTTCGCGGAAAGAATTGATCGGGAACACGTGCCTTTTGAGAATTTATGCGATATTAATATTCACAATTAAATTTTGGAATGAGTTTTGCAAAGTGCCGGCGAAAGGATTGACGTTGATAATTATCAGGAGTAAAAGATGGGCTTACTATTCTTCGTAAGTTTAGTCGCATTTATCATATCTGTATCTCTGACACCAGTACTCAGGGCGCTGGCAATGCGCCATGATATCACTGCAAAACCCAATCATCGAACGATTCACCGCAAACCCATACCGTTACTTGGGGGCATTTCCATTTTCATTGCCTTCGTAGCCGGTATCGTCCTCGTCATGACATTCGGGTCAAACATATATAGCAAACTGGTGCATGAAAATTTTGCTTTTGTATCCGGTGGTCTGGTTATATTACTGCTTGGTATTTATGATGATATCAGGGGTGCAAATGCCTACCAGAAATTTCTGGCGCAAATAGTCGCTGCGGTGCTGGTGGTGGCTTTGGGGTATCAGATCAGAACGATCATTCTGCCGTTCGGGGCGCCGATTCATCTGGGTTGGCTCAGCATTCCGCTCACAATTTTATGGCTGGTTATGATGAGCAACGCCTTCAATCTCATCGACGGGCTCGATGGATTGGCTTCCGGTGTTGCCCTGGGCGTTTCTTTGACCATGATGACCATTTCATTGTGGAACGGAAACCTCATCTCGGCGGTTCCGGCTGGTATTCTTGCGGGAGCCCTCGCCGGCTTTCTGATCTTCAATTTCAATCCCGCCAGGATTTTTCTCGGCGATTCGGGCAGCCTCGTTATCGGCTTCTGGCTGGCGTGTTTTTCGATCAATGGGACGTTTCGCACCTCATCAGCGATTGCTATCCTCGTCCCGATCATCATCTTCAGCCTGCCCATACTGGACACATCGATCGCCTTTTTACGCCGAATCAGCAAAGGAATGCATCCGTTTAAAGCAGATAAAAAACATCTGCACCACCGCCTGCTTTACCTCGGCTTGAGTCAGCGCCAGGCAATGCTCATTTTAACCGGTGTCAGTTGTTTTTGGGGGATGATGGCATTCTTCATCGTAGCGCTCGATAATCGCTATAGCTTGCTCATCGCCACGTTTGTGCTGTTCACAATTTATTTTGGCATCCGAAGCTTGATCCCGGGAAAGCTGTTTGTCATCCGCAGTTCGAAGACCAATTCCTGAGTCCTTTTGCCATACCAATCCCAGACATAATGCCCGAACGATAAGTCCGCTTTTTTCACCGTGGGCGAAGTCGAAGGGTGAAAAAACATTGTTTTTACGTTGTGCCGCAACTCCGCTCAACACGAAAATGCCAGTTTTCATTCAGCCACTAAATATGGCTTTGGGCATTACTGCTTATTCCCTGCTTTTTCCCGACATGTTTACCCTGCATGACGTGTGCTTTCCCGTATCATATTTTTGAAACATTCATCCAGATCATAAATTCATAAATTAACCTTAACTTGAAAATCTGCTAAACAATACGATTTAATTGAACCTTCTTAAGTCTATTGGCGTTAGTTGTATTCAGAAAGTGGGATAAATTAACTTGGACTTTTTGCTTAAAAACAATTTTGATAAATAACTATTTAATGAATTTAAATTGGTAGCTTGTTTTATCCCACAACCTGAATCAAATTTTGATGTTGAAAAGGAACCCCGTATGCGTTGGCTATTCTTCTGTGTTTGCGTCGCATTTTTACCAATACACGGATTGACACAAGCTGTTCTTCAACCGATACACATACTTTCCAGCGATGAAAGCGGTATTGTGCTGTCGATTGAAACCGATGAGGTTCATTTCAGTGAGAAAGAGGTAAACGGAGAAATTTTTTATGTCCCTGAATTAGCGGATTTCGTAAACACCGCGCTGCCGGGACAACCGCAATTACCTGCTACGGGCGCAGTGCTGGGCATCCCGTCCGATGCAACCTGCTCGCTTCAAATCATGGAAATTCGACAGCAAAGCATCGCAAACAGGCGCATCTTTCCTCAGCCAATCCTGCAATTCAAATTCGACGAAAACGGGCTTGAAATTGTAAACGAGCGATTTTACCAGGATATGACCGTATACCAGCGCGATGCTTTTTTCCCGGCGGAATGGGTTGAAATCGCCGATGACGTGCAGCTCAGGCAGCAACGAGTTGTTCGACTGAAAATTAATCCGATCCGCATCAATCCCGTTGCCCGGCAGGTGGTTCAAGTTGCCTATTTGAAAATTAAACTCGTCTTCTCCCGAAAAGACAAAAGTGCATCTCAGCCCGGATATGGCGCTGAAGAACCGGCTTTTGAAAAAGTATTTCGCAACCTGCTTTTAAATTATGAAACCGCGAAAAAATGGCGGATCGAAAAACGATCAAAACTGGATTATTTCTTTCCAACGATCAAATCGCTTTCATTTCCCGGCAAATTTCCCGATTCCAGTCAACCATATTACAAATTATTCATCGAAAGCAACGGAATCTATTTATTAGATGCGGATTACCTGGGGCAACTTGGTATCGACCGGAACGTCATCGATCCGCGTACGATTAAAATTTATAACAAAGGCGTTGAGCAGCCGATTAATGTAACCGGTCAGGATGATGGTCGTTTCGATGGGGAAGATATCATCGAATTTTACGGTGAGCGAATTAAAGGAACCGGCGAATATTATAATCCATACACCAATTTAAATGTTTACTGGCTAACCTGGGGCGGTGAACCGGGCAAGCGCATGCCCGCCCGCGCGTCATGGTCTGATGATGCCGGAATTGAAACTGCATTTTTCAAAACAATTCATTTAGAACAAGATGTAACTTATTATCACGGTGATAGCGATTCCGACATCATCGTTACCGAGCAGGTCAGCGGCGAAGGCTGGGTGTGGCGCTATTTCAACGGGGGAATTGCTGCGGCAAACGGTGAATCCGGTGATTTCAAAGTGACTGTCACCAACCTCGCGCGCACAGGGCAGCCAGGAACTATCTGGATCCGATTTCGCGGCACGACGCTCGATCCCGCGCCATCTGACCATCATGTTCAAGTCAAAATAAATCAACAGGCAATCGGAGATACCACGTTCAACGATCAGTCCGAATGCATCTTTCGCAAAGCATTCCCCGCAGATCTGCTGAAAGAGGGAGAAAATACCATTCGAATATCTTCACTGTCAGACCTCGGGGCAGAACTCGACCAATTTTACCTGGATTGGATCGAACTGGATTACCCAACCGCCTTGAAAGCCATCGATAATTACCTCGCCTTCACGTATCCATCTGTAGATAAAATAAAAAGATTCAGGTTAACGGACTTCAACACGGATGACATACGCGTGTTCGAGCTATCAACCCCTGCGCTGCTCACCGATCTGAATATTCGGAATATCGCCTCGATACGGGTGAAAATCATCTCCGCGGGCTATTCCGACGGCAATGTAGCGCAAATATTCGTTAATGGCGTTGATCAGGTTTCCCGAGGACGACGAGGTTACAACCTGGTGGTGATCGATGAGCGCAGCGGTCTTCCGATTGAAAGCGCATATTTTGACACCTGGCTTACATCAGCCAATGCCGATAGCATGGCAGCATATATTACGAAACTGCCGACAGATCGATTTGTACTTTGCGCCATTCGCGATGAAGGCAGCGCCCGAATGACCGAGGCGGCATTTGCAGCGCTGGAATCGCTTGGCAGCCGATTCATCCGGCAGGTGGGCAAACGTGATTCATGGGCATTGATCGGGCAAAAAGGCGCTTCGGCGGGGAGCGTCCCCGAAATTCTGCAGCGCGCCGGCACCGGGCAGGCGATACTCAACGATACGCTCCAAATCGAAGGTGCGGCGAACAGTTACACGCTTGTTTTTCGCGACAGCGTCTATCAAAATAAAGCGTACATCGCTTTGACAAAGGACGGTTTCAACCGCCCTGTTTCTGCCAAACGCGACACATCTGCAGCGCTTACCGACATTTCCAATGGTGCGGATTATATCATCATCACTCACCAGAAATTTTTGGCTGCGGCAAATCGACTCGCCGAATTCCGTGCAGCAAACAATGGGCTGCGCACAAAAGTCATACTCACCGAAGATATTTATGACGAATTCAATGCCGGACTGATCGATCCCAATGCCATTCGTGATTTTTTAAAATATACCTTCAATGCCTGGCAACCACCCGCACCCTCTTATGTCCTGCTTCTGGGCGACGCAAGCTGGGATTACAGGCAAACCGGAATCAATAGCCAGAAGGAAAATTACGTTCCCTCGTACGGCAATCCGGTTAGCGATACCTGGTTTGTGTCATTCGACGATACGTATGGCTTTTTGCCCAATATGTTCATCGGTCGCATTCCGGTCGAGAATGCGGAGCAGGCGCAGATTGCCCTCGATAAATTGATTGAATACGAAAATTCAGCAGCGGCGCAATGGAAAAAAAATGTACTGTTCATCACCGGTGGCAAGGGGGTTAGCGAACAATCGGGCTTTATTTCCCAATCGAAGTACCTCAGCGACTATTTTGTGAAACCGCCGCCCGCGAGTTGCGCCAGTTACATGATTCATAAAACCACCGATGAAGATCTGGAAGGTGAAAAAACGTTTGAAATTGCCAGCGCCATCAATTCAGGCAAGCTCTGGGTGAATTTTCTGGGACATGCGGGCAGCCGCACCTGGGACTTGATGTTTGACGATCCCGACATCGACGCGCTGGAAAATTGGGGCAGGCTCCCGTTCATCACAAGCATGACCTGTCACACGGCGCGCTTCGCCAATCCAACCAGCTCGAGTTTTGGCGAACACTTTTTACTGGTCGAAAATAGTGGCGCAGTGGCTTTTTGGGGCACATCGGGCTGGGGCTATATCGATAAAGATTTTGAATTGCTCAAAACATTATTCCCGACCGCACTGGCGGATACCATTCGTGAGTTGGGTGCAGCAACAACTCTCGCGAAACTTAACCTCTGGGAGCGCTACGGGAGCAATCCTTACAGCAAAAGCACGATCCATCAATACACATTACTCGGTGATCCGCTGACAAGGCTCGCACTTCCAGAAAAACCGGATCTGGTCCTTTTACCCGGGGATATCTCAACGACGCCCGCGATAGCGATTGAAGCCGATTCATCGATCCAGCTTAAGCTTGTGATAAGAAATTGGGGATTGGCAACCGCCGACAGCGTCGCCATCGATATTATTGATGTGTCGCCTGAAAACGGGCGCAACGCAATTGCACAAAATTTGAAAATCAAACCAATCGGATATGCGGATTCTTTGCTCCTCCCCTGGTACATTGGTAACCTTGCGGGCGAACACACGCTACAGATTAGCGTTGATCCGCAAGACAAGATTCCGGAAATCGACGAAAGCAATAACGCCCAGGATTTCAAAATCTATATCTATTCATCCACCCTGACGCTTTCAAAACCCGTTGATTTTCAGGTTATTACATCCAATTCGACATCTTTGCAGGTCAATAATCCGGTTTTGAATTCAGACGTCGCCGGGACGGCAACCTACGAATTTCAACTTGATACAACGGACAACTTCAACAGCCCCCTGCTCGCGGTTTCACCCCCCATTCCCGAAGGCGACGTCGTCACCCGATGGAAAACGCCCGATCTGCTGGATAAAGCGATTTATTTTTGGCGCTGCCGAAGTTACCGCGATTCAGAATATGGAACATGGGTACAGCGCTCATTTTCAGTGGATCGTGCCGCAACCGGATTCACCTGGCGTCAGCATTTCCCGGCTCAAACCGGTGATTGCACGTTTGAAAACACATATCCCGATGACGCCGGAATCAAACTCCTGTTGAATCGCACCCGGATACGCGTCGAGTCAGCGGGAGCGCAGGATGGCAATAATGCCAGGATTTTTTTCAATGACGAGGCGGCACTCCAGAGTTCGCGCGGGCACAATATCGCCCTTTTCAATCCTTTCAAAAATGAAATTGACACCACCGCGACCTTTGATACCTACCGAACAACCACGGACTCCGATTCGATGGCGCTGTTTTTAAACCAGGTGGAAGTTGGCTGGGTTGTCGCGATTGGCATCAAGGATGAAGGCTCGATACGCATGACAGAAGCCGCCTATCTGGCGCTCGAATCGCTGGGCAGTCGCGAATGCCGAAATGTCGGGTATGCCGATTCCTGGGCATTCATCGCCGTAAAAGGTCAACCCGATAGAGCGAAGGAAATGCATAAATCACGCTATTCAGGCTTCGCGATTGTTGCAGATACGGTACAGGTCTATGAACGGGATGGCTGGTTTCAGACGGAACGTGTGGGACCGGGAAATGGGTGGCACGAATTGAAATGGTACTCGATCCTGGCGCAGGAATCTAGCACGATCGCTGTCGCGCTGACCGGGCATAACACACTCACGAATCAGTGGGATCAGCTTCTCACAGCGATGGAATCCGGTGGCAGTGAAAAATTAACTGCCGTCGATGCGACGGTTTATGATCAGGTCAAATTACAGGCGCACCTCGGAGATGCCACGCAGCTTTCGACTCCCGTTTTGCAGGCTTTCGATGTCGTTTACGAGCCGGTTGCCGATCTGGCTATTTCTCCCAGAGGCGTTCATTTCAGCGCGGATACGGTGATGGAAGGTGAATCCATTCTCATCACAGCGGGAATCTATAATGTCGGTCTGGCGCCTGCGGACAGCGTCGCCATCCGGTTTAGTTGTTCAAATTCAACAAACGGGCGTTTCACTTTCGGCGAGGATAAAATTCTCCAAAACGTGCAAGTTGACAGTATAATACCGGTAATACAAAATTGGAATAGCGCCGGAAATAGTGGTCGTAATATGCTTTCTATTGAAATCGATCCCGGGAATCGCATACGGGAGCTTTTCGATTTCAATAATGAATTCAGTCGGGAAGTGTTCGTCACCGGCGATACGACTCCCCCGACGCTGGCGGTCACTTTCGACGGCAAGGACATCGTCGACGGCGATTTAGTTGCGACGCAGCCGGTGATCATCGCGCAGATTAAAGATAACAGTCCGGTGGCAATTACCGATACGTCACTGGTTTCGGTGTATCTGAATTACGAGCGGATTCCGTATCGAAACAATGACGCGGTGATACAATTCATTCCCCGGATAGTGATCGATTCCACGAGGGTGAAGGCAACCATTCAATTCACGCCGGTGTTGGCGGACAATGAGTATATCCTGGAATTTTTTGTCGAAGATGCCTCAAAAAATCGGCTGTATTTCCGCAGAGAATTCCAGGTCATTTCGGAATTCAAGTTGCTGGAAGTTCTCAATTACCCCAATCCGGTCAAACACACCACGGATTTCACCTATACGTTGACGCAGAACGCGGATTGGGTAACCATTAAAATTTATACAATCGCCGGACGATTGATCCGTGTGCTGCCGCATGCATCGAACACGATTGGCTTCAATCAGCAATTTTGGGATGCGCTCGATGAAGAGGGGGACGGCATTGCCAATGGCGTTTACCTTTACAAAATTATCGCCCGCAAAGGCAGCAAACAGGTTGAAGCCATACAAAAACTCATCCGGATGCGTTGAATGCGTTTCGGGCGCTGTGTCGGGAGCCTGTCTCGAAACCTTTCGCCTCATTACAGAACTGGATTGATCGGGAAGCCAGGAATCTAATTTCAAAATTCCGGTGACATAAAATTTTAGACGGGATTTACATGATGAACAGGATTAACCGGGATATGAATCCAGTAAATCAAAATAAAACTCAAACCCAAATATTACAACGTTAAGAGGTGGGATTAAATAACTTGGACATTTTGCTTAAAAATAATATTGATAAATAGCAACTTAAGGAATTTTAATGGGTAATTTATTTTATCCCACCTCCTAAATTGATTGCAGAATGTAACCTCTGCCACGTTTTGATTTTAACGCAGAGGTGCAGAAGCCGCAGAGTTATGCAGAGCGTTTTTTCTAAAGCTGCCTCTGCTTTTATCAAACAGGCGCATTTTGCCGTAAAAATTAAAAACACATTTCCGAATGATTTCTCTGTTTTTATTCAAGTCCGGAATTTCTGATTCACTCTGCGGTTCTCTGCGCCTCTGCGATAGATAAATTTTGGTGACTTAACGTTGTAGTACTAACGAGGGCAGCGATTATTAAATAGATGCATTATGTTAACGAATAAGGAGTATTGAATGTCAAACTTTTTAGTTACCGGCGGAGGGGGATTCATCGGTTCAAATATTGTCACCGAATTGCTCAAGCAGGGACATCATGTGCGGGTTCTGGATAATTTTTCAACCGGACGCCGGCAAAATTTAACCTACTATCTGGATCGAATCGATTTAATTGAAGGCGACTTGCGCAGCGCCGGGGTCGTCCAGCAGGCGGTTCGGGATATGGATTATGTGCTGCACCAGGGCGCCCTGCCTTCGGTGCCGCGCTCCATTGCCGATCCCGAAGCTTCAACCGGAGTCAATGTGACGGGAACACTGAATGTTTTGATGGCAGCGAGAGATGCAAAAGTGAAGCGCGTTATTCTGGCATCTTCATCTTCAATTTATGGCGACATCAAGGACGAATTTAAAGTGGAATCCATGCGTCCGAATCCGCTCTCACCGTATGCCGTATCAAAAGCCGCCGCCGAATACTATTGCCAGGTGTTCAACAAAGTGTATGGTCTGGAAACCGTGTGTTTGCGCTATTTCAATGTATTCGGACTGCGACAGGATCCGAATTCACAATACGCCGCCGTCATCCCCAAATTCATCAGGGCGATTCGCGCCAATAAACAGCCGATCATTTATGGCGACGGAACACAATCCCGCGATTTCACCTACATCGAAAATGTGGTCCACGCGAATCTTTTGGCGGCTGATAAAGAAAACATTTCCGGTCAAATCATCAATATTGCTTGCGGCGACAGCATCTCGCTGCTGCAACTGGTTGAAATGATCAATAAAATTTTGAGAAAAGATATCACCCCGATTTTTAATGATGCGCGCGCCGGTGATATCAAGCATTCGCGGGCAGACATTTCCAAAGCCAAAGAGCTGTTGAATTACGACGTGATTGTCAACTTTGAAACAGGATTGCGAAGAACGATTGAATGGTACGTGGAAACCTCCAAAAGCCCGTCTTCCGAATGAGCGCGGGGGAGTTGTTAACCAAACTATCTCCTTGCCTGCCGATCGCGCACACATTGGCAACCGAAATCCTTTAAATACTGGTTCCTGAATTCCGATTCGGGAGCCAGGGAACCCAGGGGAAAATGCCATAAGCCAATTTTTTACTTGACTTGAATAGATAAACTTATATATTACATAGCAGTCAAACCTGTTACACATCCGCCGCACAGGAGCAATGAGAATTGCACCCGTCTGAGTCGTCATCGCTTTTGCCTATCCCCTGCACCGCTCCTGAGCCGTTTATATGTTCCGGGAGGATTTGATGCCATAAGACCGATTAAAAAATGTCTGCTATCAGGAAAGATATTTTCCTGATAGTAGGAAATATCAAACTTTTTGCCTGAATCTGCCCATTTTTTTCTAAATATAGACATATAATTTTTAGGAAATTGGGCGGATAATCAAATATGTTATATTTAAAAAACAAATCAAGTAGGTTTTAATGCTCGAAAAGCTGGAAGAAATAAATTCTCGCCCGTCCCCTTTTCAATTTTACACTGCCGAAGAATTATGGAATGATGAACATACTTCGAAACAAATGCTTCAATTTCATTTGAATGAATCAGTTGATATTTCATCACGGAACATGAATTTTATCAACAGATCGGTTGAATGGATTTCGTCATATTTCGGAATTAATAATTCAACCACTATTGCTGATTATGGTTGCGGACCAGGACTGTATGCGATCCGACTTGCAGCGAAAGGAGCAAAAGTTGTAGGCATTGATTTTTCTCAAAGGTCAATTGAGTATGCTCAAAATGCTGCAGGTGAACGTAAATTAAAAATCGAGTATGTCCATCAGAATTATCTGACATTTGAGACGGATAAGCGATTCGATCTAATTACAATGATCATGTGCGATTTTTGTGCGCTCAGTCCGGAACAAAGGAAATCTCTACTCAACAATTTTCATAAATTATTAAAACCGGACGGCTCGATTCTACTGGATGTTTACACATTTAACTCTTTTAATCAAAGAGAAGAGCAAGCGTTGTATGAATTCAATTTACTCGATCATTTCTGGGCATTTGAAAATTATTATGGTTTTTTAAATACTTTCAAATACGATGATGAAAAAGTCATTCTTGATAAATACACGATAATCGAGCCAAACAGAGCCAGAACCATATATAATTGGCTACAATACTTTAGTCAAGACACATTAAATTCGGAATTTGCAAATAATGGTTTCAAAGCTGATAAATTTTATTCAGATGTATGTGGATCGGAGTTCGATCGTAATCATGAAGAAATGGCTATAATCGCGAAAAAAGCCATATAACACATATTCGCCCTTAAAAGCCAAAAGAAAAAAATCCCCCCCGTTCGAAAAAGCGCTTTTTTTCGAATACCCTGTTCTTTGACCAACGCAGCTTTGTATCCGGCTTTGATTTCTCTCAACGGTTTTGCAGACAGCTTTTGATTGTGCGTCTGCCAGCAAGCAGCTATCGGGATGATCTCATTGATTCAACATGCTATTCTTCGCTGTAACAACTGACTCCACGCGGAATAACCGGAATCAAGATTAAATCTTGCCCGGTGAAGGGGATAAAATTTCAAACATCAATGGTAAATATTACTCCGCAATTAAATGATTAAAGCTTTTATCTATCAAAAGTTAAGTGTTTACAGACATATTAAATAACGTGAATTAGTTTAAATATTTGTTATTTATTTTGATGCGAGGAAGATCAAGCAATTGCTCAATGATATTATAATCCATTGATAAATATCCTTTGTTTTGTTTTTATTGTACCTTATAAAATAACACTTTTTTTGAAATTTGGCAATACTAGATGTTGGGCTCCTCGCCAGCATTGGGAAAAGAACCATATTACTTAAATAATTCTTATACTAAAAAGGGCAGAATCATGACGGCGAAGCCGGGTTAAGCAGAAGTTGAAGGCTATCACAGAAGCTGAATCAAGGATTGAATCCTGGCTTATCGCACCACGATTAGTTTTTTGGTCTGATGAAAATTGTCTGCATATATATTATAAAAATAGATTCCGCTGCCAACGTCACGTCCCTGGTTGTCTTTCCCGTCCCAATACGCATTGTAAAAACCTGCTTTCTGATTTTCATCAACCAGGGTCCGCACAACTCTTCCGAGAATATTGTGCACCGTTAACAGGATATGACTGTCCCGCGGAATTTGATAGCGAATGACCGTATCAACATTGAAAGGATTCGGGAAGTTCTGGTATAATTCAAATTTCTCAGGCGCCGGCGTTTCGATGGAGATCGTTGGGTGCATAAATTTCCTGCCCGAAAGATCGACGTTCTCCAATCGATAGTAATACGTTATTCCCCCCTTCACCTCATGATCGTCATACGAGTACGTATGGTTGCCGCGGATTAATGTGGCATTAATCTGCGTGAAGGATCCCTCCGGCGACACAGCGCGATGAATATTGAAACCGGCATTTTCATGCTCGTATTCGGTTTCCCAATACAGGCTGACACTTCGGTCCTCATTGAGTTGCACTTGCTGGCGGGACAATATCACCGAGGGTTGAAAGAATATAAACGACTCGTAATCGGGACCGAAGCCCGACGTGTCGCCATGCGCATCAATCGCGCTGATCCGCCAGTAGTAGCGATTACCCGAGAGCAATGAATCGAAACCTGAAATATATTTCAGGCGGATGCCGGCTTTTTTCAGGCTCGAATCGCACGAGACGATACGCTGAAATGCCGAATCAATGGCAATATCGAGATGAAACGTGAAGGTCGTATCCTCAACGTCCGGGTCCCGCGGTTTCCAGGCGATCCAGTCAAATTCCGAGATGCGCTGATCGTATAGCGGACTGAGCAATTCCGGCGGCTCGGGCGCGCGGTTGCGATTGGCGATGGTTACAATCCATCGCGCCGAAATCAGCGTATCGCCGTCAAATACGATTCCGCTGATAGTATCGATACCTGCAGCCTCGAAATCGGGCATAAATACAAATTGTGAATCCAGGCTGGCGGAATCGGCGGCACTACTGATCCGCCATTGGTAAAAGAGCGAATCGTCATCGACATCCCGGGCGACTACCTTGAAAATCAGCGTATCACCCTCCACCAAAGATGTGTCGCCCTGCGGAAACAATTCGACAAACTCGGGACAATGGTTCAATTCCCTGACATGCAAGCACCAGGTGTGAAATATGGTAGTCTCGCGATCGCTCACATAGCAGATGATGGTATCATTTCCCACGGAATCGGGTTCGGTTCGAAAGATCAGCGTTGAATCGGTTGCCGTGGTATCATGCCGCCCGTTGACGATCCAGATGATATCCAGGTGCTCACTATCCGGATCGAACGTGCGCAGCCTCAATTGAATAGAATCGCCGGCGATCACGGCACGGTCTGTTTGGGGCACAGCGCTCAGGATTTGAGGGGGTTGGTTGACATTGATGATTCTGAGCGTCCAGTTTCGTATAATTGATGTGTCGCCATCGCTCACCGCCGCCAATAGTGTGTCCACTCCCGCGGAATAAAAATCCGGTGCGAGCCAAAAAATGGAATCTGCGCCAATGGTATCGCCGATTGCGCTGGCGTAAAACCAATTAAACGCCAGCGAATCACCATTCGAATCGGCAGCACCCAGCGAAATGCGAACGGAATCGCCTTCAAGAATTCGAAGCGAATCGACTGCGGGTGAAGCAGTCAGGATGACGGGCGGATGATTCACTTTGTTGACTGTGATGAGCCATTGAAAGCTGGAGAATGAATCAGCATCGGCGATGACCACTTTTACCGTATCGATGCCAACTGACGAAGAATCGGAAACCAGCAGAAAACAGGTATCGGTCTGGGAACTGTCGCAATAATCATCGATAAACCAAAAATAGCGCAGTGAATCGCCATCGGGATCGTTTGCCGCGAATTGAAACCGGAGCGAATCACCCTGGAAAATTGCGCTGTCAGCCGGCGGAAACAAATTGCTGATTTCGGGCAATCGGTTTCGATTTTTTATGGCAATACACCAAAACTGGCTGATACTGGTATCCCCGTCGCTGATTGTTGCCCGAATACTATCGACGCCGGCGTCATCAAAATCGGGGCAGAACAGATAAGCCGAATCGACAGCGGTTGAATCCAGCCTGCCATTAACGAACCATCTGAAACTCAGGCTATCGTTATCCGGATTCAAAACATCCATCGATATTGCTAGCGAATCGCCCTCTGAAATGGTTGTATCGGAAGCCGGGGCGAATCCGGCGATTTCGGGTGGCAGGTTCACGTTATTGATCGCCAATTCCCAGAAGTGCGCAATTGTTGTATCGCCGTCTGAAATAGTTGCCTGAATCGTATCCTTCCGCGGTGAATGATACCCCGGCACATACAAAAAACCGGTTCCGATTTCAATTGAATCCGGCTGCGAAGTCGTTTTCCAGACGATGTACAGCGAGTCGCTTTCGATATCATGGGCTTCGAGATGAAATTTCAGGCTATCACCTTCATCAAGCGTGGTATCGTTCGGCGGAAAGATGAAACCAATCCGGGGGGGCGAATTGCGGAATTCAAATACGTTCTCATCAGCCCATTCCGAAACTCGCCCGGACAGATCGATGCCGCGAACGCTCCAGTAATAGCGCTTGCCTGACGTCAGGTGGGTCAGATATGTAAATGGCAGCCGGGAACCGCTTTCATGCGACACAATGGGAACCGGTGAATGGATATCCGATTTGTCCGACTCCGATCCGACGCGAATTTGCCAGTACGGGTTGCCACTGGCGTCCCGGTCTGTATTCGCATTGCCCGCCTGCCAGCTTAGTTTTACTCGGGTCGAATCCCGGGTGGCTGCAAGCTCGACTGGCGGAACACCTTGCGCTGCCGGGCGTTCGTAATTCGCCGAAACGCGTGGGCGGTACTCGCTTATTTTTTTTGAACCGGATTCGGGTGCCGTTGACAAACCATTTGCGCCGATTGCTAACGAAGAATACCTGTTCGCCCTGCTTCGCGTGAGCTCGAATGTACCAGTATTGTCATTTAACAGGGTGCACGCTGTGGTATCCGAATTCCCTGCAGCCAGATCGATATCGCCATCGCTGTCAAAATCGTCGATAACCACCTGCGAAACCTTTGGCAACGCAAGACGCTGACTCACGCTGAAATTTGAAGTACCGTCATTATGGTAAACAGCAAGCTCGGTTGTCCTGTCCGGCGTCGAACGCAACACTAGCAAATCGGGAAACTGATCATTGTTGCTGAGGGCAGTCGTAAAATATAAAATTCCGCCGCTTTCGATTTCAGTATCATGAGCAGTGAAGTGACCGCATTGGTCATTCAGCACTATAACGAATTCACCCTTTTCCCTGGATGTCCCGATAATATCCGGAAACGCATCTCCGTTCAAATCGGAACACTTGAAGGCGGCGATGGATTCGGCAAGCAGCGTATCGCACGCGGAAAATGCCAGCCGTTCATCCTGCCGAAGAAGCAGCAGTTGTTCACCGTTTAAAATGACGTCCAAATCACCATCAAGATCGATATCAGCCAATAGGAGTTGTTTGGCGGAAGCGGATTGCAGAGCGCGCATTTCGAGCGTGCGGAAATTGCGTTGCCCATCATTCAACAGCATCCTCAGATTCGAGGCAGCATCCAAAACCACCAGGTCGGGCAATCCGTTGCCATCGATATCGCCGATTTTGACATCGCGCGGAGCCGTATTCAACAGGGGCATCTCATTGAATGAAGCGTTGTTGTCGTTGAAGAGAATAGCCAGGCTGGATTCGTTTTTCGAAAGCGAATCGATTTTCGAGCAGACCAGATCTGGAAAAGCATCACCGTCAAAATCGCATGTGAAATGAATTGATTGCGATGATCCCCGGTGGCGCCGGGGCAACTGCTGGGCATCAACCTGATCTTGCGCCGGCACATCGGGCAACGGTGGCTCCCCGAAGGTAACTGCAACGGGAAACACATTTGTAAATCCCGAGGTATCCGAAACGGTTACCGAACAAATTGCGCTTATGCCGGTTTGATACTCATCCGACACTCCCAGAAGGAAGGGCTGCGGCGCATTGCTTATGCTATCAAGGTAGGCAACCGATCCCAGGCTCAGTTGCGGATTGAAACAGGTGATTTCCGCTGAATTCGTATTCAATTCCAGGGAAACGCTTTCAGCGGCAGCAGCGATATTTTGAAAGGTGAGTACCAATTCCTTTTTGTCAATTGGCGCAGAATTGATTGAAAAGTCGGTATTCAAATCCTGTAATCGGCTCGATTTCAGGATTAAATTGGGCTGCCGAATATTCAGCATCGCTCGACGATAATTAATCCTGCCTGCGCCCAGTAACCCATTCAAGTCAATATTGCTCGATTCAATATTTTCTGCGCTGCAAACGAGTCGCTTCTCAAATTCATCAGGCGATTCATCGGGAGAGCTCAACCGAACCAGCGCCGCGATCCCGGTCGCAATTGCCGCCGAAACCGATGTCCCCTGGAAAACTCGCTGCGATTTGTCTCCGGTTTCGCCTAGCACACTGCTGCCCGGTGCAGAGAGCGTTATCCAATCTCCGTAATTTGAAAAGCTCGCCTTTTTATCTTCCTCATCAGTACCGGCAATTGCCCATACCCCGGAAAGCGCAGCCGGATATTGCAGGGCATGATGATTTTCGTTTCCGGCGGCAGCCAAAATGGTGCATCCGGCTCGTTCGGCATGGGCGATAACATCATCGAGTAAGCGGGAATAGTAGGGACTATTCCATGCCAGTAAAATGAGTTGCGCCCGATTTTTAGCCGCATAATAAATCGCAGTTGCGCAATCATCCGTTTTAAAGAGACATCGGCTGTTAGCTGTACGAAAGCCGGCTCTCAACGGCATCAAGCGAAAATGCGCCTGAATAGCCTTGTCCGCTGCACCGTTGCGAATTGTATTTGCGACGATGCGTGCCATTAACGAACCATGTCCGTCGCCATCATCGGGCAGGTTATCGGGCGGTTTGCAATCTTCTCCGCTTGAAGTGAACGCGGAATCGACACTCACAAAATCCCAGCCATTCAGGTCATCAATATAACCATTTTCATCATCATCAGCACCGTTTGAAGCGATTTCATTCTCATTTTCCCAGAGCAAGGGTATCAATTCGGCATCCTTCGTATCGATGCCGGTATCGATGATGCTTATTAAAACGCTTGATTTGCTTTCGTGCGGAAAATATTCGGAAGTGAGCTGGATTTTTTCGCCCACCCAGGGCTTTATGACGGGCAGCGCTGCGGATTTGGCACAGGCATGGTGAAAATAATTGGGCTCGACATACACAACCACGGACAGCTTCGACAATGCAGCAAGCAAATTTTCAGAATGCTCAGGGCAGGCGAGGATAAGCTTATAGACGTTCGAGAGTGAATGCAGGTGTGCTTTTGATTTTTTAGGCTGATTCGATTCGCTGGTCTCGGATGGAAACAAGGGAATCACATCGGAAACACAATATATATTGAAGAGCGAATCAACCGGATTCTGAAGGGCAGCCTCGCCCCTGTTTTGATGATTAAAGCGGATATCCGACTTGAATTTAACGATCAATTCGCCTGGATGACACGACAGGACATAGCTCTCCCCTTTGCCCGACGATTTTTTCATCGCTGCCATAGCATTCGTTTCCGGACACCTGGCGAGAAAAATCGTGAAGCATAGCATAAAAAGGTGAATGGATAGCAAACGGCAATATCCATTGCTATGTCCGGTGATGCGAACCATAACGTTCACTTCCTTTCAGCTTAGCCTGTCTTCTTTCTCTCTCCATCAAGAAGCTGCGAAAGCGAATCGAAGATGCTCTTAGCGATCGAGATACGAAAATATGCTAAAAGTGTAACGCTAATGGTTCACGAGTTTCGAAAAGAGCTGTTTTGAAACGTAATTTCAGATGCAGCAAATACTGCTTCGAATGTCCTTCGGGAAAATCTGAAAACATGCACGCGATCTTCGAGCGACTCCTGTACTCGATTGATGGTCCGTGCTTTTCACGAATCGATTATAACCGAACCACCTTTTTAATGGTTATAAGCCAGGGACATATCAAACGTTTGCACACATCAACTCAAAAAAATACTGTCTGAAATATAAAGCGGTTTTTGATAAATGTTGAGGATGAAAAAAATGATAGTGATTTTTGGAAATTTTATCAATTGTTCCGGGTATTCCCTCCCACAAAAATTCTGACACCATTAGCACATTTTCGTTGCTTTGGAATATAGTGAATCATTCATTCTTTTTCAAGCATTTTTTTGTCGAATGTCAAAAAGTATCAAGGATTTGAATGAAATCGGATATTGCTGCAAGCATAGCGCGCCACGCAACCACCTATTCATTTTTGTTGACAGAAATTTCACAAACGAAAGCATGCGCCAAATTCGCTATCATTGGATGATCAAATGCGGTTTATTAATTTCCTGCTTGACATCCTGTAATAAAATTAATATATTGATGCTTTATTTCGTTGCATTAAGAACCAATCCGAAAACCCTCCTTGTCATTCCCGATATTTGTTGATCGGGTGCCGCTCACGGGAATCCATTTTTAAAGAGGGTTTATGGATTCCCGCTTAAAACGTGCGGGAATGACAGTTTTTGCCTGATCCAATTCACTTTTAAAATAGGCTTTCGGATAGGCTCTAAGTCATTTCCGGGCTATTCCTGAAAGATTTAATGTAGATTTCATACAAAAATATAAAGCCACTACATCGTCATAATTAGCAAACGAGGTCTGCCATGAATACCGCAAAGTTAAAAGATAATATTTTAGAGCTCATACGTCGCACATCTGCGTTTTTACCACCGGATGTATTGAACTCAATTGAAAGTCGGATGGCGTTCGAACAAAAAGGATCGCTTGCGGATTTTGCGCTGGATATGGTCATGCAAAATATCGGATTGGCAAAACGAAAATCGGGACCGATCTGCCAGGATACGGGTACGATTGCATTTACGATAAAATGCCCGGTTGGATTAAACCAAATTGAATTGGCAAATACGATCAAAAAAGCTATAATCGAAGCCACCGAAAAAGGCTACCTGCGGCAAAATTCGGTCGATAGCATAACCGGGAAGAATACGGGCAATAATCTCGGGCACGGACATCCTGTGCTGCATATCGAGCAATGGGATTTCGAAGATTTGGATATTCGCCTGACTTTGAAGGGCGGCGGCTGCGAAAACATGAGCGCACAATATAAGTTGCCGGCTGAATTCAATGGCAAAAAATATGGCAGAGATCTGGAAGGCGTACGTGCCTGTATTTTGGATGCCGTGCTCCAGGCACAGGGCAAAGGCTGTGGTCCGGGATATCTTGGCGTGTGTATCGGTGGCGACCGGGCGATGGGCTATGACTGGGCAAAGCATCAACTGCTCCGGGAAATCGACGATACAAATCCCGATCCTGAACTGGCGGATTTGGAAGCCCGGATCATGGACGAAGCCAATCAATTGAATATCGGTCCCATGGGATTTGGCGGTAAATTCACCATCGGAAGCTGCAAAATCAGCGCTCGCAACCGACTGCCAGCGTCGTTTTTCGTTAGCGTCGCGTATATGTGTTGGGCTTTTCGCCGGCGCGGTGTTATACTGGATTCGAATGGTGACATAAACCATTGGCTTTACCAGACACCGGGTGAATTTGAGGATCGAGTCGAGTATCCCGACTCGTTCACAGTGAAAACCAAAGGTGTCAAGGTTTTGAATACCCCGCTCAACGAAGCCGATATTCGGGCGCTGAAAGTCGGCGATAGCGTACTCATCCACGGAACGGTCTTTACCGGGCGCGATGCCGTTCATAAGTATCTGCACGAAGGCGGTGAACTGGAGCAGATTCGCAACGGAATTATCTATCACTGCGGTCCTGTTATTTTAAAGGAAGGCAAGTCGTATCGCGTGATGGCTGCCGGACCAACCACTTCAATTCGGGAGGAACCTTACCAGGGCGAGATCATCAAAAAATTCGGCATCAAAGCCGTGATTGGAAAAGGCGGAATGGGTGCCAAAACGCTGGCTGCTTGTAAGGAGCACGGGGCGGTTTACCTGCATGCCATCGGCGGCGCAGCACAGATCTATGCCCAGTGCGTCAAAGAAGTGCGGGGCGTTTACCTGGAGCAGTTCGGAAGTCCCGAAGCTGTCTGGGAATTCAAAGTCGAAGGCTTCCCGGCAGTAGTTACGATGGATTCGCACGGGAATTCGCTGCATAAAATCGTGTTCGATGATTCCAGCAAAAAATTAAAGTCGATTTTGAAGTGAAAAATAGATCCTGACCGCGCCCGGGGATTATCTTGAAATGCATTGTGGTAGAGTTCTGCAAAATAGCGCTAAAGCCAATTCATCCTTCGATAAGGCTCCGGATTAAGCTCTGCTTAAGTGACTGAAAAATATAGTTATAATGCCTTTGTGTTGAGCGGAACGGTTCGCCCGCTGCAATCGAACCATGATGAATTCTTAAAAATGGCTTTGTTGCAGAACTCTAAGTGAAATAATAGAATGGAGAACGTGTATTGGCGACGAATAAAGTGACGAAGTTTTTCGCGGATTATATGAAATCGCTGAAGCGACCGGAAGTTGAAGAAATTTTGGATATTTACTTCTATCGCGTACTGGCTTTTTTGTTTGTAAAATCCATTTACAAAACAAGATGCACGCCAAACCAACTCACTGGCATTGGGATGATACTAGGCGTAGCAGCCGGTTTTTTTTATGCGATTGGCAGCTATGAAACCGCGATTATCGGTTCAATGCTATTTTTATTTTCGACCGTACTGGATTGCGCCGATGGCCAATTGGCACGCCTGAAACGTAATGGTACGCGCCTGGGTCGCTTGATGGATGGCTTGAGCGACTATGTTGTTTCCGTTAGTATTTTGCTGGGAATCGCTACAGGCTACGAACACAGCGAGATGGCGGGCAACCACTGGTGGCTTGTGGTTTTAATTGTGGCGATAAGCGGATTCATTCAGTCTTTCCTGGCGGATTATTTCAAAATCGAATTTTTGGCGGCTGCCGGTTTTCAAAACGCCACAACTGCTGATGAGATATCTGAATTCTCAGCGGAGCTAGAAAGGCTGAATCAAAAAAAGGAACGGATGGTTGAAAGGGTGATCATTTTTCTTTATATCAAATATCTTCGGCTTCAGACATTATTCGTTCGCAGCAAAGACGAAGCATCCCGAAAATTATATGATTCAAAAGATTATTTGAAAAAAAATCGATTACTGATTCGTTGGTGGTCGTGGCTGGGACCCTCCACGAGGATTTCGCTCGCCATCATTCTTTCTCTGTGGCATCGCTTCGATATCTTGTTCTGGATCATCATTATTCCGCTGAACATTTACTGGATTATTTTATTGTTCTTCCAGCGCTATTCCCTGAGGCATACAGCGGAAGTGGTGTTTGAAGAATCAGCTTAGCCATCGCGTGGAAACATCAAGCTACGCCCAACAGAAGCTGGCTGTGCATCACTGCGCTGCTCAATTCATTCCGGCACATATTCAATGCCTAAATTCCCAAGCACCTCCCGAATGATAGAATCTGCCTTTTGTGTCCATTCATGGTACTTGCCCAACAGATTTTTAATTTGTTCCGCTTCATTTTTTCCCGGACATGCCAGAATCTTTGCCGGAATCGCCAGGTATGCCGGGTCTAGAAGATCATCCGCGGTAATCGCCAGACGATGCACATCCCGCAAATGCTTCAGAGAATCGAAAACGATTTTGAGTTGCGTATATTTTGCGCTATGCGCGGGATCTACTTTACAAATCTCACTCACAAGTGTATTGCTAATAGGGGACAGTAGCTCAAATTGAGCTTTTAAGATCAGGAAAAACATTTCAATATCTCTTAGCCCCCCGATGCACTCTTTTATATTATAATTAACCTGGGCTTTTTTACGCTGTTTTGCGTGGCGATTTTTCAATTCACAAACCATATCGTGAATAAATACAGATTTCATTGTCAAAATATACGGAAAGATGATTTCGGATTTCAGTTCGGAGTCGAGTAAAGTGCTCCCTACAACGCGCCGTGAGCCGAGAATCTGGGCTTTATCTATGAAATTGCATTCCCCGTTTGTCGAGAGTATTTCTTTCAATTCGCTGAGCGTGGTGCTATAGTTGCCTGTGAATTCCGAGAACCGAAAATGGGGTAAAACGCCGCGCTTGATGATTTCCGCATTCATCCGCGAAACAATTCCTGAAGCATAGCGCTTTATACGTTCATCATCGGAATTCAGGATGACAATGATATCGTAATCATCATCAAAAGCATGTCCCCGCGCATGCCCACCGGCAACGTAAACTGCAAATAAATCGGAAGTAGCAATGCGCTGCACCCACTCCTCGTCAATTTCCATGCGGCATATATCGAAAAGGTTTTGTAAATAGGTATCAGAAAAATCTGTGAATTCAGTATTTACATGCGTAAAAGAAACGCCATTCAATAAATCAAGCCCGGTTCTTAAAAATTCAATGCTATAATAATCACCCAACGCCTCTTTTTTAGCCTTTGTGTCGCTATGTCTGTCAACTTCTCCCAGCAGCCCTTCGGCAATATGCTTTAGCATCGCGGTATCATCGATGTACAGGATACATTCAGGATATTTGATAACTACCTTCTGAAAAAAGCGCTTGAAATATTCGCTGGTACAACAAAAAAGTCGCGCCAGTTTGAGCAGTTTTTCCTTATAAAATGTTGTTTCCTCTTCCCAGAGCTGAATATCGAGGAATTTTATGAAAGCCTTCTGTTTTGATTCCGGCAGAATAGCCAGATAATTATTGAATAGCAGCGGATAGTGACTGAATACTTTGGCTAAGCGTCGCGCATCATCCGGTGTACCTTTTATGCTGCTAAAAAATGTATTATTAAACTCTTCAATCAGATTATTTGCCGGCAAACGATGCAGATTGCGCTTTATGACCATTATCAATAAGAGCAAGGCGTGGAAAGAATAATGACTGATTTCGATATATCGTTTAATCGTTGCCAATCGCACTTCAGCGGAGAGCAGCAGCAGATCCTGAATCAGGTGCGTAAGGAATTTGGCATCGTCCGCTTCGAGGGTGCGCATCACATCGTCCCAGAATTTCGTCTGTCTGAAAAAATGGGTCAATTCTGCAAATTTCAATGCGATATTTTCGCGGGTATCTTCCTCAGAATTTTGGGAGCCAATGGATGCTTTCAGGTTTGAAAAAACAGAGATAGACTGCAAGTGTCCTGTGATGAATTCAAATATTTGATCGGTGCGTTCTTTCGCCAACTCGATATATTCGAAATAATGGGTCAATAGGCGTTCGCATTCGTCAACGCAACCGATTTCACCGTAGCCCATATAATCGGCTATAATTTTCAAATTTTCATGCTCTTCACTCGTCTGCAGCGGGATTTCTTCTGCCTGAATGATGAGCAGTTGATACAAGAATCTGAAGGTCTCGAAAAAAAGCAGCGCCTTTTCCAGATCTTGATAAATATGTTTATGGTGAATATCTGCCTTTTTTAATTCTGTAAATATATCATAATTATTCGCGCTGCGAATCGAGTACATTGTTTTTTCGCTATATGCCAGCCCGCGAATCATTCGAATGGCATCTTCTTTCGGATTGATCACATCTTTCTTCTGTTGTTGCAGCAACAGCGAGCGCACCTCGCCCAGCAGTCCCCGCAAATAGCCCTCATGGAAAATATTGTTTTGATTGGGACGAAAATAATAGCGTGCGGTAACTTGCTCTTCAAATTGTCGAAACAGCGCCGGGCTTCCGAGAAGCTGATTTGCCCCCAGCATCTCGCTGATAATAATGAAATCGTGAATCTCTCTTTGAAGCAATTCCTGGTACTCCTGAATCGACGCCGTGAATCCCGGCTCTCCGACATATTGCGAAAGATGCAAATGCAGCGGAATTGCCCATTTCATCATTTCACTGCTCATTCTGCAGATGGCGCCGTTCAACTGCTTTCGTTTGCTCGAGGCATCATCGATAATGCCCAAATCCAGATCGTCCATATCGTAACGCGTGCCGACGCCGCAAATCGCAAAATCAGGGCGCTGATCCCGTGGTAAAAACTGATCCAGCAGGCTTTCCAGAAAAGCTGCATTCAAGCGACTGAGGTTGATTCCTACCTGAAATTGCATGCTTTTGTATGTTTCGAATCTATCCTGATGCGCGGCGATATTCATGAACAGCACATCCAGCGCCCGGATGTTCATCTGCAAAAATTGAATTGCATAATAACATCCCAGGAAATTTAATTTTTGCTCCAACGAATCACAACTCGATACAATCACCGCCATTTCATAACCGGGTCTGGTTGATTCCTTCCACAGGTGAACCTGTTCGATGACACCCTTCTGTTCCAATTGGCGCACCAGTGCATCACCAAATTGGTCGATGCTTCGAACATATTTTCGTACATGGTTGCCCAGTTGTCGGGCACGATTCTGCAATTTCAGTAAAAAAGGGTACATGGCTATTCACATCTCTTGATAGTTCTCATCAAGGCAACGTTGGTATTTGAAATTCTGTCGCAGGCAAAAGACCTTGGGTTAGTATCGTTTATTTCGACTTATCGGGGGAGGGCGATTTAATTCGGCGGACGCTATTGCTCCGGCATTTGGGGCAGCTTCGTTCGACAACCACACCCGGCGTGTGGCTATCCACATACTCATGACCGCAACGCAAACATTTAAATTTTGCTTCTTCTGCCATTCGCTGTTCTCTCCCGCAATTTTGTGAAGCGATCTTTCATTTTTCAGCTAACAATTTTTTAGTGGTTTCAATTTCTTCCAGGGTAACTTTTTTGCGCAGCTCATCCACCTCTCGCATGACTCGGGCAAACTTTATTCCTTCCGCAGCGCTGATCCAATCCAGTTGCAATCGTTCCGGTCGAATTCCTTTTTCCTCTAACTTATCCCAGAGCTTTTCAATCCGTTTTTGCGTCCAGGTAACCGCGTTGATATAATGGCAATCACTGAAGTGGCAGCCGGTCACCAATACAATCGGCGCGCCGAGTCTGAATCCGTGCCAGATGAATTTTTCATCAACGCGACCGCTGCACATGGTGCGGATAATTCGAACCGATGCCGGGTATTGCAGTCTCGAGGTACCGGCATTGTCGCTGCCGGGATACGAGCACCAATTGCAGGCGAAGGTGAGCAGCTTGTCTTTGGGTTTCTCCGCCAAAATTGCCTCGATTTGACTCATGATCTGCTCATCAGTGAAATGGTGCATTACGAGGGCATCTGTGGGGCATTCCGCAGCACAGGTACCGCAGCCGGCACAGGACGCTTCAATGATAACCGGATATTGTTTCGCTTTTCGATCCGGCGGGATAATGGCATGATACGGGCACACCCTGGCGCAAAGCCCGCAAAATGTGCACTTTTCCTTTTGCAGGCGCGACGTGATGGCTTCAATTTTTACCTGACCCGCATTCAGCAAAATGCTCGATCTCGCAGCGGCTGCACTCGCCTGGGTCACACTGTCTTTAACATCTTTGGGCGATTCGGCACATCCGGCAAAGTACACTCCCCGCGTGGGCGCATCAACAGGCTTCAATTTGGGGTGTGATTCCATAAAAAAGCCGTCCGATGTTTTCGATAATGTCAGCAATTGACTCAATTTCCCATCGCGCG
Source organism: Candidatus Zhuqueibacterota bacterium (assembly GCA_016927835.1). Lineage (GTDB taxonomy): Bacteria > Zhuqueibacterota > Zhuqueibacteria > Thermofontimicrobiales > Sulfurfontimicrobiaceae > Sulfurfontimicrobium. The sequence goes on from JAFGMA010000341.1 coordinate 26,046, forward strand.
ACGGCTCGACACCGACCGAGAGCACAACCAGGTCCAAATCGTGTTCTTCAAATTTCCCGGTGAGCGTATTTTCCACCGAGAGGCGCAAGTTCTTTGTTGAACTATTTTCAATGATGTCACCCGGAATGCCGCGGATGTATTGCACACCGCTCTCCCGGCTGCGCATGTACAGGTCTTCAAAGCCTTTTCCGAAGGCGCGGATATCCATGTAAAAAACCTTGCTCTGAACATCGGGATAGTGATCCTTCAGAAGGAGCGTATCTTTCACCGTATTCATGCAGCAAATATTGCTGCAATAGGGCTGACCGCGCTGTTTAGACCGCGATCCGACACATTGAATAAATCCGACGGTTTTGGGCAGTTTATGATCGGTGGGTCGCACAAAATGACCCTCGGTTGGACCGCCCGCACAGATCAGGCGTTCAAATTCCATCGATGTGATGACATTTTCATATTTTGTGTAGCCAAATTCATCCAGTCGAGTCGGGTCGTATACATCCATTCCGGTGGCAACAATCACCGCCCCGACGCTGATATCGATGATTTCGTCCTGCATATCATAATCGATACAATTTTTTTGGCAGGATTCGAGGCATTTTCCGCAGGCGATTGGATTATTGCCCAGGCAATTTTCCATGTCGAGGATATACGCTGACGGCACTGCCTGAGGGAAAGGGATATAGATGGCTTTGCGTGAAGAAAATCCTTGCTGGAATTCATCCGGAACCACGACCGGGCAGTCAACGGCGCAATCACCGCAAGCAGTGCATTCAGTCAGATCAACATAGCGTGCTTTTTTACGGATTTTGACTTTGAAATTGCCGATGAAGCCGGAAACATCTTCTACTTCGCTGTACGTGAGTAATTTAATCTTCGGATGTCGACCGACATCCATCATCTTCGGTCCGAGAATTCATATCGAGCAGTCCATGGTGGGGTAGGTTTTATCCAGCGCAGCCATGATGCCCCCGATGCTGGGCTGCTTTTCGACCAGATAAACCTGGTGCCCGCCATCAGCCAGATCCAGTGCTGCCTGAATCCCGGCAACGCCCCCGCCAATCACCAGTGCGCCTGGTGTGACCGGAAAAGCGGCTTCTTCCTGGGCTTCGAGCAGGCGCGCGCGCGCCACCGCACTGCGCACCAGATCTTTGGCTTTGATTGTCGCTTTTTCTTTCTCAGTCTGATGAACCCAACTGCAATGCTCCCGGATGTTTGCCATTTCAAACAGGTATGGATTCAATCCGGCTTCTGCCACACAGTTGCGGAACGTGGGTTCGTGAATCTTGGGCGTGCAAGAAGCAACAACAACGCGATTCAAGCCATAATCAGCAATCGCTTTTTTAATTTCATTTTGTCCGGGATCTGCGCAAGTATATTTGTTGCGTACGACAGCAACGACATCGGGCAGTGTTTCCGCGTATTCGGCTACTGCCCCGCAGTCAACGGCGCCGGCGATATTCAATCCGCAGTCGCAGACAAAGACGCCAATTTTTAATTTGTCTTCGATCATAATGGCTTTCTATTATTGTTTTGATTCATGAAGCTGGATTTTCAGCATGCCGCTTATAATTTGATTTAAATTCAGTTATACTCGTTAAGGGTTGAAATGTAACATATTCCTGTCATTGCGAGAGACGATAGGAGCGAAGCAATCTCTTATGTTGACGCAATAGCAGTAGAGATTGCTTCGGCTGGGCGCCCCCGGCAAAAAACGCCTCGC
>JAFGMA010000342.1 GCA_016927835.1 Candidatus Zhuqueibacterota bacterium
CAGTAAGTTATGAGATTGCTTCGTCGCTCGTACCTCGCTACTCGCAATGACAAACTAATGTTACTTTTTAACCCTTAACGAGTATAACAAAAAAACAGATAATTATCCGAATGACGCATATTGAATTCAGTTTTAAGCCTGAATTTTAATGAATGATTCAAAGCGCGTCAGGCGATGAGAGTGCCTCAATTCAGGAGGTGGGATAAAACAACCTGGACATTTTGCTTATAATAATTTTGATTACTAGCCACTCGATACATTTGATTGGGCAGCTTCTTTTATCCCACCTCCTAAAATCCCGATCCGGGCGCTCGCAAGGGATAAAATTTAACCGGATTCATTTTTTTTAAACCACTGATTGACACCGATGAAGCACGGATTTATTGTACTGTGTTGCTTTTATCCGTGTTAAGGAGTTGGGATAAAATAAATTACCCATTAAAATATCTTAAGTTGCTATTTATCAATATTCTTTTTAAGGAAAATGTCCGAGTTATTTAATCCCACCTCCTAACTCTGTGAAAATCAGTGTCTAAATCTTAGTTGCTTGCTTTTCGTTCGAATGTCGCAGAATCCCCGAAAATTCTGATTTTAGCAATTTATAGGAATAATCCAGGTAACAAACCCCCTGGATCCCTCAAACAGGAGTTTGGGCAGCAGTGCCCGGGGGAGTACTGCATTAGCACCATTTTGCCAAGGGAAAGCAAAATCCGGAGCGCTTTGCTGTTGATGTTACAGGAATCCGATATTAATGCAGTGATTACACAAAATCCCCGGTGAATCTGAAAAAAGATTTGATTTTGAAGAATATTTTTGTATTTTATGGTGTTCGGTATGATGAGATGATGCGGAAGCTGCTTTAGCATATCATTGCGTTTTAGGAAGAAATGAACACGTAAAGGAGTCAGCCTGATGATACCTGTCGAAACAGCCGAAGAGCAGGAAATCGTAAATAGAGTATTTGCCGCCAACCAGGGACATGTTTTCCGATTCTGGAATGAACTGACGGGCGAAAGCCGAAAGAGACTGCTGGATCAACTCAATGCATTTGATTTCAAGCAAATTGCAGAGCTCACCAATCGTTACATCGGCTCAAAAACGAGCAATCCGCTCAAACGCCAACTCGAACCCGTTCGGATTATTCCGCCCATTTCTGCCGCGAGCGACAGGAAGCGTTTTGAACAAATTCGGAAGCTGGGCGAGAAAGCCATCATGGACAACAACGTTGCGGCGCTGGTAGTTGCCGGAGGACAGGGGACACGCCTGGGATTCGATGGTCCGAAAGGCATGTTTCCCGCCGGTTGCGTCACAGGCAAAAGTCTGTTCCAGCTTTTCGCCGAAAGAATCAACGCTACTGAAAAAAAATATAACAGCACAATCCCCTGGTATATCCTGACCAGCCAGCAAAATGACGCGGAAACCCGGGCTTTCTTCAAGGATAATCAGTACTTCAATTTGAATCCGGCACATATCAGGTTTTTCCGGCAGGGAGTCATGCCCGGCTTGACACCTTATGGGAAGCTTATTCTGGATGCAAAGGACCATATTTCTGTAAATCCTGACGGTCACGGTGGTTCGCTGCTGGCTCTGCGGAAAAGCGGTGCCCTGGCTGATTGTCGTAACCGGGGCATTAAATGGCTGTTTTATTTTCAAATCGATAACGTTCTGGTCAAAATATGCGATCCGCTATTTTTAGGGTATCACATCCAGAGGGATGCAGAAATGTCGGTCAAAGTCGTCACCAAACGCGACCCTTATGAGAAAGTCGGCGTGATTGGCGTGGTCGATGGCAAGGTTAAAGTCATCGAATACAGCGATCTATCGGTCGAAGAAATGGAAGCCTGCAATCCGAACGGGCGGCTCAAGTATAATGGCGGAAATATCGCCCTGCATATTATCAACGTCGATTTCATCGAGAGCCTGGTTTCAGACGGCGTCAAATTGCCTTTTCACAAAGCTTTCAAGAAAATACCGACAATCGATGACGCAGGAAATCCGGTTGAATCCGAAGACTCAAACGGCTATAAATTTGAAATGTTTATCTTCGACGCCCTGCCTGCTGCCCGCGAAGTCGTCGTGATGGAAGTTCTGCGCGAGGAAGAATTCAGCCCGATAAAAAATGCAACCGGATTCGATTCGCCAGAAACCGCAAGGCAGGATATGAGCAACTTTTACGGGCAATGGCTGGAACAAGCCGGCTACAATGTGCCACGGGACCAGAATGGTAATGTAACAATCAATATTGAGATAAGCCCCATGCTGGCGCTGGAAGCGGATGAACTACCAGCCAGGCTGCCTGCAAACCTGGATTTAACTTCAGACTTGTATTTGGAATAAGGAAGAAAAATGATCGAATTTGTGAAAGATATTCAACAACGGTTGAATATAGACCTCACACCGCTGTTCATCCAGTTCATCAACTTTATACCGAATTTTATCAGTGGCATCGTGATCTTTTTTATGTTTTACGGTCTTTATCGCTTTCTGCGTTTCATATTGATTCGGACTCTGGATCGCGCAAAAACTTCTCTCACGGTAATCAACCTGCTGACGAAGGTTTTGAAGTACACCATTTTCAGCATTGCGATCCTGCTGATGGCGGATCAATTCGGGATTCAAATTGTCACGTTGCTTTCGACGGTTGGTATTGCAGGTATCGCTGTGGGTCTGGCAGCCCAACAAACGGTATCGAACATCATCTCCGGAATCATCATCCTGATTAGCCGACCATTTAAAGAAGGCGACTGGGTCGAACTGGGAGATGTTTTCGGCAAAGTCGTGCAAATTTCGCTGCGCTCGACGCATCTGCTGACCGTTGATAATTTAATGGTCGATTATCCGAATCGGGTCATTGTCGAATCAAAAATCGTTAATCACACCTTTCATGAAAGCATTCGGCTACGCATCGGTGTCGGGATTGCCTACAAAGAATATATACCAGATGCACAAGAAGTTATTAAAACCATTGTAAAAGGGGATGACCGGTTTAAAGCCGTGCCCGAGCCTGAGGTGGTTGTTGCCGAAATCGCGGATTCGAGTATCAATCTGGAATTATTAGCCTGGCTGAAAGATTCGCGCGATGAAATACCGGCAACTTATGATCTTCGGAAGCGCATCAAATTGGCTCTGGATAAAGCCGGTATCCAAATTCCATTCCCGCACAGACAGTTGTTCATCGATGACATCAACACAGATAGCCTGGCAAAACTTATGAAAAAAACAGCGTAATTCCTGGTATCGGAATTTTAAATATTCGAAGAAAAAATTAAACCGCTGATCGCGTTGCATCTCGCTGTATTCATGAACGCGTGAAGCCAGGTTCTCATTTCGGAGCAAGCGGATGTCGAACTCGGAAAAGAAAACTCGAAAATTGCCCGGAAGAATCCTGAAAATTCTGGCATGGACAGCCGGCATTTTTATTGTTCTGCTGCTGGTGCTTTACCTCGCGGTGATGTTGCTTTTCCCACCGGAAAAAATCAAGCAGTTGGCAACGGAGGAACTCTCCGCCGCGCTAAAGCGCCGCGTCAGCATTGAAAAAGTCCAGTTGAATATCTTCAAAGGTATTGAAATTCAAAATTTTGTGGTGTATGAATCCGATAGCCTGCGCGCGATACACAGCCACCTCAATTCGGAATTCATATCAATCAACCATATTTTTTTGAAATATAGCCTGTTGTCACTCCCGAAACGAATCCTCATCATCAAAGGCATCCAGATTGACTCTCCTGAAATTCAACTCTTTGCCGATAACGAGGGTCGGTTCAATTTTGATGATATAATCGGCGCTGCACCTGCTCCAACTGAGACGGCGCAGGCTGCCCCACCGGATACCACACCAGCTTCCGCGGAAGAAGTGCTGCCCGTTACGATCGATCTCAAAAAGTTCGAATTGAAAAATTTATCCTTCACGGTTGATATGTTGCAGGATACAACCAATCTGCAAATTCGATTCGGGAGCCTCAGCGGGACAATTCATGATCTGCATCTGCCACGAGGATCAGAAGAAGATTTAATGCATAATATTCGGGCTACAGTCGATTTTTTCATGGAAAACGCGCAACTGGGAATCGATTATAGCTCCAAGCCCGATACGCTGGCATTTCGCGCCGGTTCGAGCATCAATATGTCGCTCAAACTCAATGTGAGCGGTTTGCAGCAAATCGATGCGACCGGGAACCTGGCATTGCAGCAGTCGCATGTCGCTCTGCGCTTCGAAACCGAACCAGTGTTCCCGGACAATCTGCCCCTGCTGCCTGAACTGGCGGCAATTTCTTTTCAGTTCACCTCAAATCTGGATAGCGGCTTGATAAAAGTGAACCAACTTGCGGCGTATTTTGCCAATCAGCTCGTATTCCGTGCCGAGGGTACAATCGAAAATTTTATCGAAGAGCCGCTCCTGGATCTTCACCTGAAAGAAAGCCACATTCAACTCGATACGTTGATGGCGGTCGCGCAGCATCTGGCGCCCCCGGAATTTCGCGACCTGCTCGCAGATCTGGATATCAATGGATCGCTGTCGATTTCCGGCACTCAAATCAAAGGCAACCCCGCCGGCTTGACAGCGCAAGATGGGCTGAGTATTGATTCGCAAATTAAATTCAGAAATGTAAATGTGGATTATGCCCGGGGTATGGCGCAAATAAAAAACCTGAATTTCACAGCGAACGCACGGGGCGTCTATTCCGAAGCCGGACTGTCGAATACAATGGTAAATGCCTCGATGAAGTCCCCCCAATTGCGAGTGAATCCCGATGATACGCTGCAATTCGTCGGCAATCATTTCGAGCTGACAGCGCAGGCAAAACTCGCAGACAATATGTTCCCCACAATGTTGACGCTGAAATCGACAATTGACGACATATTCGATTCATTCATCGATATTGATTTGAAGCTGACATCGAAGGGAAGCTTTGATGATTTTGAAGCTAATGGCAATATCGGTGTTTCCGGTGTGCGGCTGCAAACAATTGCAGAGGAGGACATCGCCGGAATTGCGAATTTTAAAATGCTGCTTTTTTCAAACTCACTGGATCGCATTACACTCGATTTCACAACCGCACTGGATTCCCTGATGCTCAACACCGGAACGATTTGGGAGGAACTGGATCCGCTGAATCTGGAAGGGCGGTTGTCTGTCAGCACCGACACGACGCTCACCAATTTTTACCTTGCGCCTTCTTCAATACATTTAAGCAACCTCCTTTCGCTCAGGCTTCAAGGCAAGGTTCTGGATTACGGTGAGCAAGGATTCGAATTCAACATCGATTCGGTTGAAATTGATCATCGCGCTGTGCTTGACCGGCTTCCCGATAGCTATCGAGAAGGAATTGAATCGCTGGATATTTCCGGCAAAACGCGCGCTGAAGCACACATATCCGGGGTAATCCCTGCCGAAGGGGAAGTCGATTTCGATATGACCGCCCGTGTGACGCATGATCGAATCGACGTAGATTTCCCGGATGTTTTTCTGACTATCGACGATATAGCCGGCGACAGCCGGCTCAGAATCCAGCCGGATGGTTTGCGCATCAATTCGATAATCAACATCCCCTCTTTGATACTCGCAGACGTGCGCCCGACGCCTGTCCGGAATTCGAGCATCCTGTTCGAAGCCAGCATGCCGCAATTTGAGACGCTTGATATCCAATCTTGTTCGCTTAAAATACCGGACCTCAAAAATACCATTCTGATAACCGGCAATATTGACAGTCTTGCCACCGAACCGGAGCTTCATTTTATTGCACAGATGTTGTTTTCATCCGACAGCCCATGCCCGATTATCGAGGATCTTGCGCTCAAAGGAAATTCCACCATAACTGCCGCTGTTTATATGAAAAAGGAACTCCTGGCTGTTTCGGGTGAGTTAGGATTGAATAATCTGGATGTGCATTATACGGATTCGATCACTGTCTACGGCATTCAGGGGAACATACCGTTTGTGCAAAAAGTGAATGTCGATTCACTCATACTGATCAATGAAGAGGCTTTATACGCGTCGGCAAATTATGCCCGAAATCTGGGCTATGAATATATGAAGCCTTATTATGAAAATCTCCATCCCTCCATGCCGCGGATAACCATTCGTCAAATTGACATTTTGAAATATTTAATGGACGATTTTTCAATGGACATTTCAATCGGCGGTGGCAGGCTGGAAGTACCGAGCTTCAAATTCAATATGTTTGAAGGCAATGTCGCCGGCAAATTCAGCATACAATTGCCCGAAGTAACTTTTGAAAATCCGGATTTGCTTTTGGATAGCACCCGCTTGCATCTGAAAGCAACTCTTTCCAGCATCAACTCCGCCAAATTAAATCCGGCGATGTCTGTGAAGGCTCAATACTCACGCATTAATGCCAATTTGGAGCTGACAAGCAACGGATTGAATCCAGAAGGAAATTTCGAGATAACAGGCGGATTTTACATCACCGATATCGGTCCGCGTGTTGCGGATAATGCGCTGCGAATGCTGGCGCCGAACGATGTGCTGGGGATCGGGGTGGTTCGCGGTTTGATTCGCAATGGCTTCAAACCACTTCTGATGTCATTCGAAATAAAACACGAGCATTTTTATCCGAAAATCGAATTATCCCAGCCCTGGTATTTTCCGGTGAAAATTAAAGGTCGCAAGGTTGAATTAGCCAGAATGCCGATAAAATTATTCCTTGCCCAGGCAATGGCGCCTGCGTATTGAGCGGATTCCTTTTCGCTAAGATTCGCCCGTAACCGGGCATCGTGGGAGTGCATTTTTGGAGTGCATTTTTGGAGTGCATCGTCTGTGTCGATGCACTGAATTGACGCAGTCAATTCTGAAATCGCAATCTATATTTCGATCCCAATTCAAGGGTGCAATCCAATAACACCCGAAACAATCGTGCTTATTAATAGGAAATGATAGTGATGTGCAGGTGTGATTTTTTTGACCCATCCCCCGCCCCCATAGCCGTCAAGCTAAGCGGGCAATATTTTGAAAAATATTTTGTCACATGAAATA
>JAFGMA010000343.1 GCA_016927835.1 Candidatus Zhuqueibacterota bacterium
AATCCCCCTTCAAAGGGGGACTTTTATCAATTCCCCCTTTGAAGGGGGTTAGGGGGATGTTTTCGCTTTTCCCCACTGAACTTTTGCCATTTCGGAACATCCGCATCTTTCAATCCGTCTTTGTAGCAGATTTTAACCTCTGTCTGACTTGAATTTTACATCTTCTAAATTTATTTTACCATAACTTCTTTCAGCTACGATATCAGCCCGAACATTTGTTTTCGCAAAAACGGATTAATTATTAAAAATCAAACGTCTACAATATTATCTATATCAAGTGTTCCTAACTCTGATTTTCAGCATATTGCTTCAATTCATATTTTCCTTACCACCGAGTACCAAAAAAATGCGATTCATATAGACTGCTTAATCAGGTTTAATCTTTTCGTTGACTGAAAAATTTCAGTGTCGCGTTTGGTTTAGCCTGATAGCTTTTTCCTGAATTAAGCTTCAAAAAATAACGGAGGGTCTATGTTAAACGATAAAAATCAGCGAGTGAATCCCAATCAATCAAAGCGCCGTCAAGATTTACCAAAATTATTCGTAGTTGTTCTGGCTGTCATCGCCGTTTTATGTATCATCATTATTTATCACTATAAGATAAGGAATAAGCTTTCGGAAGTCAATCAAGATTATAGTGATTTGAATAGCCGCATCGCAAAATTAGAACACGGCGCTGTAAGAGAGCCTTCGGTTCAGCAGCTCGAGGAACGATTGGATTATATTCAAAGTCAGCAGGAAGTGACACTTACAGCGACCCAGGAGATGGTCGACTTTATGAGCTTCACATTTACATTGATTGGGCTGTTCTTTCTATTAGTCTCGGGTTATTTTGTGTATCGTCAGCATAGAACTGAAAACAGGGAAGACGAGGGGTGGGTATTAGCAAAGCAATTGCTGGAATTGGTTACCGAGAGCCAACAATTTGTAGTGCAAGTTCAACGAGAATTGGATGAGCAGCAAAAAACACAAGAAGAGCGGCAAAAGCAGATTCAGGCGCAGATAGAGGAGACAATTAAATTCATAAACGACCGGGCAGATGTTTTGCTGAGTCAATTCAGACGAGACCTGATTATGAAAGGGATTCATTTTGCCCGCCTGACCGATATTTCAAACCGCATCGACAATACCAAATTCCAATTGCAAACGTACGGATTATCTTTCAACCAGAATAGCTATTTTCTCAAAGCTGTCTATGAATACATTATCGGCGACTATAACGTCGCAAAAGATGAATTCACTCGCTTAATTAAACATAAAACAAACAGGATACTAACCGATACCGAGAAGAAACAACTCAGCCTGTGTTATTATTACCGTGGTCTGATTGAATATAATATCCAGGAACATCCGGTAGATGCTGAGAAAGATATGGATTCGGCAATCGAAAGTGATCCCGAAATCAATGGACCCGATTTTAAAAGCCGACTCCTTAAAGCGGAGATCCAATTGAAATTGAAGAAAGATGCAGCATTTGACCTCTTCCGCGAGATCAAAGAGCGCCTTGCCATATTTGAGTATTTAAGCGATACGCAAACACGCCTGCTTTCTTATGCGAATCTGGGCATGGTTTATTGCAAGCTGTTGGGAGGCGGTCTAAAATTTTTGCCAGAGTACTATCAGCGTATTTGTGACCAGGGTGATGCAGGACTGAATCTCGCGGTACAATGGCTCTCCGAAAGCCTGAATAGCCACCTTTATGCTTTCCTGACAATGGGTCAGTTGGCAGTTGCCCTTGAACAGATGAATAAAAATCTCGGATTGGAAAGGTCCGGGTTCTATTTTGAGAAAACTTATGAAATTTTGGAAAAAGGGAAACGCTACGAGGTGAAAGAAGAGACGCGGTCAAAAATATTGGCATATTCGATAAAATTGGTTTGCGAAAACGAACTGGCGAGGTCAACCCTCGAAAACACGCGCTTTATGTTATGCGAATTACTGAATGATGCGGAAATGAAAACGGTTTATTCAATTTTTTCAAAAGTGAATGTGTCGAAAAATGAATTTGTTGAGGAATTGAAATTCTATTTGGGAAATCCGTTGTAGGTCAGTCATTGGACACCTGGGGCAAAGAACTGAATGATTCATCCCGGACGGGAATAATCAATTTAGAATTATCAGAGAGGGAGGCTTTGGTATCACTCCCTCTCTGTTGTTACACGTTTTTAAAAGCTCAATTTAAAAGCATAGAAATCAATAAGTGGTCTGACAGGAAGTCAGGAACCCGATTTCAAGAAGAATGTTACTTTAATTTGCTTATCGACCTCCTCCAATTCGGGCGTTTTCCCGGCGACTTGTTTTGACTTGTCGAGGATGATGCGATAAATTCCTAATTCGTTCTTGTCAAAATACCCGGCTTCAGCCAGATAATTATAAACCAAAAGATTTCCGGGAGCCTTGGAGCCGAATTTAATTTTTTCAAGCGTTGTTTGTTGATGAATTTCTCCGGGACTGACGATCTCAATTTTATCTTCAAAAATATTCACTTCAATTTTTTTATCCGGGATACAATAATTGCGGTGCATCAGCGCATTCAGCAGCGCCTCACGAATGCCAGCCAGCGGGAGCGATGATTCCGTAACTTTTTTCTGCTTCAGCCTGGGAAAATTCTCACGTATGATATCCATCGTCTCATCGATGGTGCCGGCTAACGAAATTTCACCGGAAGTTGAGTCTATGATACCCAACATCGGGACATTGCTGTGAATAGCCAACGAATCGTCTTCCGAGTCCTGCCCGTTATAAATGTGAACCGTGACACCTGAATAGGCTAACGACGATTCCGGATTTTTGCCGAACAAGAGGATACCGGCAACTGTGGGAAAACATTTATCACCTTCAATGATGGCTAAATCCAGTTTTTCGAGCACGCCGATCTGCTCCTCTTCTGTGAGCGCATTGAAATCGACCTGACGTCTGGTCATGCAAAAATGATGAATGCGTTTCAGATCCAAATCATTAATTGTCGCATGCGAAACAGCCGTCAATTCGAAACGCCCGCCCCTGTTTTCATTGATCAGCGTTCGAATTTCGTTGGTGCTGGCTTCCCTGGATACTTTCCCATTCCGGACATAATAATTTTGTTTATCCTTCCAATGATAATAATACGGTTTGTTCGTGCCGGCTTCCACTTCGAGCACGCCTACCTTTTTGCCCGTAAGTAACGTTTCATAGTAACTTGGAAATATAGCGGGAAAGATTAAATTTGAGGTGATCTCGGCTAATCGATATTCGAGATCAGTGAACTGGATGCCCACGATCTGACTATCATCATCGATGCCGAAAATTAGTGTGCCTCCGTTGGAATTCAGGAATGCAACAATATGTTTTGCAATTGAGGGTTCTGCCAAATTTTCATCTGAGAATTCCAGCTTGTCGCTTTTTCCGGCTAAAATCAGATCTATCAATTCATTACTACTCTTTTGTGTCATTGTAATACCCCTTTGATGATTTGTCCCCTTGTTATATCTAAATTTAATGAGTTGCAAAACTGACCTGAAAAATGTGACTGAAATATGATAAAGGTGAAAGGCACTCTTGCTTTTTTATGTATAAAATCGTGCTCAATACAATATAAAAATTTTATTCACCTGTTTAAGCACATTATTTCCGGCAATTGTTTTATTTTTCGGATACCTATGCCCTGGAACTTCCCGCTGTTTTCAGGAAACTGATGCACGCAGCGCACCGTGCGGTGATTTGATTTTTATTGAAAGGCTCTGCCTTACAACCTCCCGATCCGGAAGCCTAATCGCCTAAAATCCGTATTTCATCTTGCGCAATTCAAATGCCTGCTTTCCGCCCTCGAGAATACGCTCCACCGGTTCTTTCAGCAGATAATCATCGATTGATCCTTTTTTCACCTGGTCGGATTCAATTTGACGGTCACTTGAATTCAATACGATAATTTCTTCGGCATCTCCAAGGACCGGAATATTGGCATTGTGGGTAGCGATGATAAACTGCCGGCGCTCTTTTTCCATGCGAAGTTTCGTCACGATATCTTCGAAAATGAAGCTGTTATCCAGGTCATCCTCTGGCTGATCGATAATAAGCGGATAAGGGCTTTCAATTAATATAAGAGTGAGAATCGCGGTGCATTTTTGACCAACGGATAGATGATTGGTATCTTTGTAATTTGGATGTTCGGGCGTCCCGGTGTTTAATGAAATTGTTGCACGCGTGGGGATTTCGAAAGCATCCAATTCGAGCAACGCTTCCTCATCGAAAGCCCGATATATGCGGTCTGCTGTTGAATCGCTGATATTAAAATGATGCGTGAGGCAGGTAGCCCCTTGCTGCACCAAATCAACGAAATGCGCGATTGTAAAATCCTCAGAATAAACGATATTTTCAAGTTGTTTGCGTTGTGCGCCTGTTTTCAATTCAACTAAATATTCTACAAACGCCTGTTTTTCGGCTTCGAATTCAACATCAACCTTGAGCATCCCGGTTAATTCTTTATTGATATTATACTGGCAAACATCGCTCAGATGCTGAAAAAGACTTTGCCTGATTTTTTGAAGCCTTAATTTTAACTCCCCTCGCTGCGCCTTGAGTTTCGTTATGCGCGCCCTATCCTGCTCGATGGATTCCTGTGTTGCTTTTGCGATTGCAATCTGGCGCGCTAACAGGATAAGATCGTTCGGATCCATTTCTGCCTCGAGCTGAAGTTGCTTTAATTGTTCCTGGTACTTTTTTTCTTGAGCGAGAAATTTAGCCTGCCAATCGTCGGTTTCCCGTCTGATGCTGGCTCTAACCTCATCCGATTCGAGCTCGATTCTTTTGAATTGATTCGATGCAGCGGATTCGAATTTTTGAATCAGGGTACGAATTTTCCTCAGGCTTGCAGCATTGATTAAACCGCCGATTTGTGTATCATTCAAGAAATCCAGAGTAAGATCAATCTGTTCCAGCATGGTATTGAATGCAGTGCAAAAAGCTTCGATTTTTGCATTGGCTTTCTGGATCAAAAGCCGCTCTTCTTCATAATTTCGCCTCTCGTGAAGCTTCTGATATATTTGTGTTTCCTGAAATTTCTTTAATTCTTCCAGCAAGCGTGGTAACTCGGTGGTCGTATTTTGCTTCATCTCTATTGTTTTCATAATATTCACTATTTCAATTTTATTTTCATTTAGCAGATTGAGTTGCTGCGCCTCCTCCTTTTTCAGTGTCTCCCATTCTGAATTTACAAATCGACTCAATAAGCTCAGTTGAAATTCCTTGTTGTTGGATATTTCGTAAATTTCTTTTTGCCCATATATTTCCAGACGCGGCATGACGTCATGCGGAGAAAGCGCCAGCCGATTGCCCTCCATATCCGTCACCAGCGCCGGAAAGCCGTATGCGCGCTCGATGATATATCGCTGATTTAAATGCATCGACTCAACCAACAACGAAACCTTCGAGCCGCTGCGCATGACATTCTTAAGCAATTCGCGGAAATTTTCGCGACCCTTCAGCGAGCGTGGTTCGAGATCGAAAGCGTAACGAATCGTTTCGAGAATGGTGGATTTGCCGGTTCCTTTGCCGCCAATAATGCAATTCAGATTTTTATTAAAATGGATCGTCAAACCATCTAGAAAGCCGCCCTCCCATTTGGCAGCAATAAACCGCGAATGTCCGGGTGAAGTAAATCCCTCGAATTGTCGCAAACGCGAATCCGCATCAAGAAAAGCCTGTTTCAAACCTTCTATCGTTGGCGAACTGATTTTAATATAACTGGCTGCTTTTCCGACGCATTCAATACTACGGCAGTCACTGGATTCGATAACTGCAATGCGCTTATACCCATAAGCCTGATGTTTCCCGCTGAAGATTTGTTTCAATCCTTCGTTAAGGCAATTGTAGGGTTTGCTTATTTGAACGGCGATCAGATTGGGATGTCGGTAATAATATCCGGCATTTTCCTGTTTCGAAAGACCGTTATCCTGATCGACATGCGCGGCAATTGCCAGGGCGCGCGGCGAATTACTATCCTTCCTTTTCTCAATATACCTGGTTGAGAGCAATTCCAGTATATCATCAAAACTCAGATTACTGGCGAGTATCCGGCTCCCCTGCTTTCGGCGCCCGGGAGTCAGCCCGATTTCCGAGAGAAATCCATCCAATACCACGATATCTTCATCTGGATTAAACAGCACCAATAGATGAATCCCTTCTTTGGAACTGATTTCGAGCCCGGGAAAAACAATCAGATTCCGGAAAGATTTTTCCCGGTTAACCGACTTGTAAAATTCCAGATAGCTCACGTCATTATGCTCGGTGATCGCCAGGATGCCCAATCCCTTCTCGTCCATTGCATACGTGTAAAAATCACGAATAAACTGCTTTTTACCCTCAGCAGTTTGCAGATGATATCGCTCCCCCAGTGACTTTCTGAAACGCGGATCCGATGGTGTATGAATATGTAAATCCGCTAAAATGAAATTCGCGCCGTTTGGTTCTTTGAGAATTTCCTGCATGGAATTCCATCTCATTTAAAATTCGGGTTTGTAGCGCATTCGCGCCGGATTTGGCAGTTGAAAATCAGAAATATATTCGATTAAAATCGGGTATAGTCAATGAGTTTTTGAAGCATCATGACACCAAAAATCATAACCAGCAGTCAGTCAGGCATTTCGCATCAAAGGAAGCACGCGCTTTTTCGCAAGCAGGGACGAAGATTGAAATGAATCATTGTTCCGGGTGTTGAATAGTCAGGTTGATAATGAAAAAATATAATACATAAATGCCTTGTATGTCAAGTGAAATATTCATATTTTAGGCTGTCGGAATTCATGTCCGTCTACCTCAATAAGTTATGGCAAGACAATGTTTGCAAATGCTCGGAAAAAATGAAAACCATTTTGAGATAAATAATGCTTCGTTTTTTTGAATTATAACGACTGATGAATTGTCCTGCCCCTTTTAAAAATTAAACAGTTAACATCAACAAAGAGCGTTCTATGAGAAACCCAAAGATATTTGGTTTGTTGATAATCACTTGCTGCCTGAGCATTTATCAATTTTCTTTCCCGGAGGAAAAAAGGATGACGCCCATCGATTTTGTGAATCCGTTTATTTGCACGCGAGGCGACCACGGGCAATTGTACCCGGGCGCAACCTGCCCATTTGGCACTGTGAAATTGAGTCCTGATACGTATCCAGACGGATTGAATGGCAGGGCGCACGCGGGATATGATGACGCTGATAGCCGAATATTGGGCTTCAGTCACGTTCGGGTTGGCGGGATGGGTTGCAGCGGGGAAGGCGGAAATATCCTGTTGCTCCCATTCGTTGGCGAAAAGGACACTGATCCGGATAAATATCACCAGGCATTTATAAAATCCAGTGAAATAGCAAGTCCGGGTTACTATTGCGTTCGATTCGCAAACGGAATTCGGGCGGAACTCACGGTCACCGAACATGCCGGATTGCATAAATATAGTTTCCCCAAATCACCGGAAGCCCATATTTTGATCGATCTCGGACGGGGATTCACTAAAGTTGTTGATACCGAAATCCATATCGAATCATCTGATGCATTGCGGGGCGTCATTACGGCTAAACACAATTGCAGTCGCATCGATGAATACACGCTTTATTTTTATATCAAACTCAGCCGCCCGTTCGAATCATTCGAAACCTGGAACGGCGATGCCAAATTTCGAAATATGTCGCATCAGCGGGGAGCGAAAATCGGTGCATTCCTGACGTATTCAACTGGTCTTGATGACATAATCCTGGTCAAAATTGGCATTTCCGCTATCAGTTCGGATCAGGCGAAGCTCGACCTGGAGGCGGAAATTGCCGATTGGGATTTCGATGCTGTCCATGCATCCGCCCGCCTAAAATGGAGCCGGTTGTTAAATCGGGTAGACGTGGAAGGTAATTCTGAGTATAAGCAAATTTTTTATACGGCGCTGTATCATTCATACACCATGCCGATGAATACCACCAGCCCGGTTAATCGCCAATACCGGGGAACCGATGGCAACCTCCATCGCGCTATCGATTATGTGCACTACGACTGCTATTCGATGTGGGACACATTCCGTTCGAAATACCCGCTGGTGGCATTATTGGAGCCGGCTGTCATGAATGATATTTCGCGTTCCCTGGTGGATTATTATGATCAGGGGATGTCGCAATTCCCGTTTTTAATGATCCGGCGCGAACATACCGGTACGGTGCTGCTGGATAGCTATCGCAAGCAGATCCGGAATTTCGATATTCGAGCTGCATTCGAGGGGATGCAGCAGGATGCGCTGGAGCAACTACCGCCTGACCTGGAAAAATTGGGCTATGTGCCGAAGCGCCCTGACCGGACGCTCGAATATGCGTATGATGATTGGTGTGTCGCCTGGTTGGCAAATGAGTTAGGTGAAGCAAATATC
This sequence comes from Candidatus Zhuqueibacterota bacterium, assembly GCA_016927835.1. Classification (GTDB taxonomy): domain Bacteria; phylum Zhuqueibacterota; class Zhuqueibacteria; order Thermofontimicrobiales; family Sulfurfontimicrobiaceae; genus Sulfurfontimicrobium. The sequence continues at coordinate 8,379 of JAFGMA010000343.1, forward strand.
GCACAACGATTTTTTAAACGGGCACAATTTTATAAAAATATCTGGAATGACTCACTCGGTTTTTTCAGGGCAAAAGATGATCAGGGCAACTGGCTGCCGTTTCCCGATCCGGCTGTTATCGATGAAACTTATGTTTATGAAGCGTCCATGTGGCAATGGCGCTGGTTCGTGCTGCATGATATCCAGGGACTGATTGATCTGATGGGCGGCAGGGAAAAATTTGTGCAAACATTGAATTATTTCTTTGAAAATGATCTCTATAATCACGGCAATCAACCCGATTTGCAGGCAGCCTATTTGTTTGATTTTGCAGGTGCGCCATGGCTGTCACAAAAATGGGTTCGCAAAATTCTCACCGAACCCATGATGCAGCGCTACGGGACACACGGCTTCTTCGATGAGCCGATTTTCGATCGTATTTACAAGGCTGAGCCGGCGGGTTATTTGCTCGAAATGGATGATGACTGCGGCACGATGGCGGCATGGTACGTACTCAGCGCAATGGGATTCTACCCGGTGTGCGTCGGCGAACCGGTATACGAAATCGGAACGCCGATTTTTGATAAAATTACGATTCATCTTGATGATGAATATTACAGCGGAAATGATTTCGTTATTGAAGCTAGAAATGTATCACAGGAAAATATCTACATTCAATCGGCGACGTTGAATGGCAAACGTTATAATAAACCGTGGCTCCATCACGACGAAATTGTGAGCGGTGGTCGATTGGTTTTCGAGATGGGAGCCGAACCGAATACAAATTGGGGCAGCCTGCCGGATGCAGTTCCGCCATCGATGGGTCAGGGGCGTTGAAAATTCCAGCAATCCGCTCTCAATTACGGAATCCGCGAAAAATGGGTAAAAACTCCGGAATAAATTGGCAGGCACAGGTTCGTATTCGAAGCATCAATCGTAATCCCTGAGACATTGGTTTCAAAACTGAGGCATCGCTATGCGCCGTATTTTCAGCTTGACATTTTCGTGATTTATTTGCACTTTAAACCGGCGCTATCGAGTGCTGAAAGTGGGTGTTCACGTTTTTTAACGCCTTGCCTCACCAGATCGATTTGGAAGTTAGCCTGCATTGTGTCGTTCCAGCGGCTTGTTTCGATCCCGTTGGAAAATAAGGTGATTTCCGAATTTGCATCATATAATCAACCGGCTGGAAATTAATAAAAAATAATCCATCACCAATGCGTGATAAGCGACTTTTTAAAATGAATCGACTGCGTACGCATGTGTTAATTCTGCTGCTTGTCCTGCACGTCAGCAGCCTCGTTGCCACCCCCAATTACCAGTGGCAGTTGCTGCCCGCTTTGCCGCAAGCGATTAGCGGGCAGTTTGTCGGCGTACACAATGCCGCGCTCATTGTCGCTGGCGGATCTTGTTTCCCGGTTTCATTGTTCGCCGGCGGACAAAAGAAGTGGCTGGCTGAAATTTATATTTTTGAATCTGAAAGCAACGATTGGGTGACGGATTCGCCATTGGAGCATCCGCTGGCGTATGGCGTAACCGTTTCAACACCGAATGGCATGCTCTGCATCGGCGGCAGTGACGGGGCGCGTCATTATCGCGACGTATTTTACCTGAAATGGGAGCGAAACCAAATTCAGCGAAGCAGTTTGCCGGAATTGCCGGTGGCACTGGCATTCATGGGCGGGGCAGTGCTCGGAGATAAAGTCTATGTTGTCGCTGGACAAAGTGCGCCTGATGCGACTGTGGCGATGAATAAATGTTTCCTTCTGGATTTATCACTTCCTAAACCCGTCTGGGATGAATTCGAGCCCCTACCCGGACCCGCGCGCATTCTGCCGGTTGTGGCTGCCCAGGATGGCGCAATTTATGTGATGAGCGGGTGTGAACTCGTTCCCGACGAATCCGGCAAAGCCACCCGCACCTACCTGACCGATGCCTACCGCTATCAGCCCGGGAAAGGCTGGGCGCGAATTGCCGAAGTGCCCCACCCTGTTGTCGCGGCGCCATCAGTTCCCAGTGGTCCTTCGCATATTCTTGTTTTCGGCGGTGACGATGGAGAAAACGTGCAACGCATCTGGGAGTTGAAGGATGCTCATCCCGGATTTCGACGCGAAGTTCTGGCTTACCATACAATCACCGATACCTGGGCGGTTGTGGATACGATTCCGCAAGCCCTGGTAACCACCACTGCCGTGCGGTTCAACGAATCGATCGTCATTCCGGGGGGAGAAGATCGACCAGGTCATCGCTCGGCACGGGTCTACCAGGCACAGGCAATTCAATCGCATTCGCATTTCAGCGCATTGGATTATATTGCGTTGGCACTCTATTTTGCTGCATTGGTGGTGATGGGCATCTATTTTTCGCGGCGGGAGAAGGGCACCGATGATTTTTTTCTCGCCGGGCGGCGAATTCCCTGGTGGGCAGCCGGATTGAGCATCTTCGGCACCCAACTGAGCGCGATTACGTTCATGGCGATTCCGGCAAAATGCTATGCAACCGATTGGACGTATATCCTGGGAAACTTCAGTATCACACTGGTCGCGCCGTTCGTGGTTTTCTATTACCTCCCATTCTATCGCCGCCTGCAAATCACATCCATTTACGAATACCTGGAAAAGCGATTCAACTTGCTGGTTCGCTTTTTCGGCAGCATCGCTTTCATCCTGTTTCAAGTCGGACGGATGGCGATTGTCATTTTTCTGCCGGCGCTTGCGCTGTCGGCAGTTACCGGATTCAATATCGCGCTTTGCATTTTAATCATGGGTGTGCTTTCGACGCTATACACGGTATTGGGGGGCATCGAGGCGGTTATCTGGTCGGACGTATTGCAGGTGATTGTCCTCCTCGGCGGCGCGATACTCAGCCTGGCGATCATCATAGCGAGTGTCGCCGGGGGCTTCACCGGATTCATTTCGATGGCGTACGACCAGGGCAAATTCCATGCATTCAATTGGACATGGGATGCTACCGTTACCGCTGTCTGGGTGGTGCTGTTTGGAAATCTGCTGGGGAATTTTATCCCTTACACCACAGACCAAACCGTTGTGCAGCGGTACCTGACCACAAAGGATGAAAAGCAAGCCGCTCGTTCCATCTGGACGAATGCCTTTCTTTCAATTCCGGCGACCATCCTGTTTTTCACGCTCGGAACCGCGCTTTTTGTATTTTATAAATCCAGACCCGAGGCGCTTTCTACTACGCTGCAAACCGACGCTATTTTTCCGTGGTTCATCGTCCAGCAATTGCCGGCGGGAATTTCCGGATTGGTGAGTGCCGGATTATTTGCAGCCGCCATGTCCAGTCTCGATAGCAGCCTGAATAGCGTGGCGACGGTCCTGGTAACCGATTATTATCGCCGGTTCAGGCGTTTTGCCAGCGATAAAGCTTGCCTGCGACTGGGGCGTTGGCTGACGGCGCTCCTCGGTCTCTTTGCCACCGGAACCGCCCTGCTCATGGCAACAATTGAAATTAAATCGGTGTGGGATCTATTCACAAAAATACTCGGACTATTCGGTGGGAGTCTCGCCGGTATTTTCATGTTGGGCATTTTTACCAGGCGCGCGCATGGCGTCGGCGTTTTCATCGGTGCCGTAACCAGTGCCGTGGTGCTGTTTATTGTGCAGCGCTATACACCGCTTCATTTTTTCCTTTATGCCGGAGTGGGTATTGTCACCTGCGTGAGTGTTGGCTACCTGATGAGTGTGCTGCTTCCCGGTGAAAAGAAATCGTTGCGGGGTTTGACGATTCGTACGATATCTGATGCTGAGGTTTAATTTCAGCTTTTATCAAATAATATTTGATTAACTGGGGAACTAAGGTGGTCGCCGGAATTAAGTGTGAAATAGGAACCACAAAAGATAAAAGCCGAAAAACGACTTGACATTTAACGACAAACGTTATATATTAAAATATGATTGCGTCATTCAAATGTAAAGAAACAGAGAAAATCTTCTCACGAAATTATTCTAAAAAATTTCCGCATTCAATTCAACGTTGCTCACTAAGAAAATTAAGAATGCTAAATCGCGCAGGGAATTTGAATGATTTACGAATTCCGCCCGGCAATAGATTAGAGTCTCTGAAAGGAGAGCGAGCAGGACAGATGAGCATCAGAATAAATGATCAATGGCGAATATGTTTTGAATGGCGAAAAAATGATGCATTCAATGTCGAAATCGTTGATTATCATTAGGAGTCATTAAATATGAGTAAAATACCCCCACTACATCCGGGAGAAATTTTAAACGAAGAGTTTTTGAAACCAATGAGACTCAGTCAAAATCGTTTAGCGCATTCTATTAGAGTTCCGCCACGTAGAATCAATGAAATTGTGCAATGTAAGCGAAGGATTACAGCAGACACAGCATTACGCCTGGCAAAATATTTCAATATGACGCCTCACTTCTGGCTGGGATTACAAATGGATTATGATCTTGATATTGCAGAAGATAAATTAGCAGGTAAACTTGATGCTGAAATACAATTATACCAACCAGCAATTCAGTAATTTATTTTTATACCTGTTAAGGAGTGTAATATGTTTGCCACAAGAAAAGTAACAATGAAATAAGGGGATACGCTCCGGAATTGACTTTTAAATCTGCCACGCTGCGGAAATTGATTAACAAAGCCTATACATATTTCATTTTGGGGAGAAATCCTGTCCTCGAAAAAATTGCTGTCTGAGCCAGAATAGAAGTATCATTATAAATGAATCTGCCCGAGCGGTTTGGGTACCCGGGCAGATAATTGAAATTTAGTGCATCAGCAGCATCTTTTTTACTTGAACATACTCACCGGCGGTTAATCGATAGAGATAAATTCCACTCGATACTGGCTCTCCTCTTTCATCTTTTCCATCCCAGGACACCTGATGATAGCCGGCTGTTTGATTCTTGCTGGTAAGCGTGCGGATTTGCTGACCGAGGGAATTATAAATGATTAGTTTGACCATGCCAGAAACTGGTAGTTGATAGCGAATACTAGTTTCAGGGTTGAATGGATTGGGAAAGTTTTGATTCAAAGCGTATTTAGTCGGAACTTCACATCCGCACATCTCAACGTTTGTTGATAGTATTTTTAAAGTCGCCATAGCAACATGTTTCAAATTACATTCTTCATTCCACCTTAATTCCTGCAAATAAACAATTGTTTCGCTTGCATTACTATCATTTCTAACAGTGAAATTGAGGGTGAGGAATGTTCCTGACTCTCCAGCAGGTAATGCTCCAGCACCTGCAATTTTTATTGCTCCGCTATCGGCTTTTTGTTCAAATCTAAAATCTTTTAATTGATCAGATAATGAAACGCTCTCAAATGCCAGATGCTTCGGATTAAATTCAATATTGCCATTAAAGGCTAAAATATTTTCTCCATTGAACAAATGGATGGGGACCGCTATATTTTGCCCTGCATAGACTATTTCATCTATCATTACAATATCACCATAGGCTGGCGGAGTTACACTATAAGGTAGCGAATCAATCAAACCTGTGCTGTATTGCAATATTAGTGTTGCATCCAGGGCAGAAATAGTGGTATCCAGGCTGACATTTGAATTCAATTGTTGCCGATAATTCAGCGATTCCAAGCCCACAAGATATTTCAAAATTTGCGATGCGTCATAATTCTGAATTTCACCATTCAGATCAACATCGCCGTAATTCAAAGGAAATTTATACGGAAATGCGCCAATATCCGGGTAACTGCCGTCATCATCCCAGGGCAAACCTAAATCACCCGCATCGATGCATTTGGAAGTGCTCATTAAATAAAAATCATCATTTGAAGCATCCACATATTCGGGATCAAAAAAGATATTTAAAAATCCATCACATGGATCATTATTTTTGTTGGTGCGAGATAGTGTTCCTAGACCGCCGTTTATGCCTTTGAAATTTGCAGAATCATTGCTCCAAAAGCAATTAGATTTGATTTTTTTAGTTTCAACAAGATTATTAGCGTTTAAGCCATATCCATTACTATTTGAAATAATATTGCTATTGATAGAAGGATTGGTTTCGAAAACAGAACTGGAAAAATGGTCAACAATTCTTATATCGCAAAAGATGCCGCTAGCTGCGTTTCCATATATCGTATTCTGCTGAATAATTGGATTCGTCTTAACTTTTATGCCCGAATCTATAAATGCTATTTGGCTAGTTTGGGAACCGTCTGCATCGGTTTTGCATGCTATTGCATTATTGCCATTGTTGTAAATTAAATTATTTTTTATCTGCGGTGATGTAATACTAGAACAACTCCTCCCACTCTTATTCCAATTACTATAAAGAGACTGTACTTTAATACCATTTTCTTTATTACTATAGATTTTATTTTTTGCAATCGTGGGACTGCATTTTTTAATAATATCGACAGGGGCTCCTCCCCTAATAAATGCTTTTATGTGAATTCCATCGCCTGCACTATTTGAAACTTCGCAATGAGAAATTGTAACATTTGAATCATTGTTACAAATAAAAATATTCGTATATACCTTAGTGTAGTAGTCTACGGAATCCTTATAGCCGCCATCTTTAACGATACAATAATCTAATATACAGCCGGGCAAAGCACTTTGGGCAAAATAAATATCTTTCCAATCACCGGCTCCGCCATCGCCATGAAACGTAATCCTGTTTTCTTCGGTACCTTTTGCTTGAAGCAATCCCCAAACACTAAACGACCAGGCGCCCACAAATTCAACCTCAACGCCTTCCTCAATAATCAAGGCGCTATCTTCCGGAACATGGATATCATCAATCACCCAATAGGGGCTTTCTGCTAATGTCCATTTCCCCCATACAGCTCCACTAACTGGTTTTTGCGCTAAACTCTTGTGAGTGAATGCAAAGAACAATACGAGCACCATAATCCAAATTGCTGTTTTACTTTTTTTTGTGAAAACATTGTATTCTCCTTTCATTTTTATTTTGCCTGACCAGTATTTAAGTATTGCTAGAATAAAGTGCATGATTATGGACTGCGATTATAAAAATGCATTACCCTCACCACCTTTCAGATTTTAAGTATCGATTTTTTTGTTGATTAGATATGGCTGCAAAAAATACCTCATAAAAGAGAAAGCGTCGCAAACCTTGAAAAGATAATCAACAGAAATAATTCTTCATATCCGCAATCACCATGTACGTGTAATCAAAGTTAAAAATCTTGCATGAAATTTATCTTTAAAAAAAATCACTTAAAATCGACTGATTGGTCTGTGAAAAGCCTAGATATCTATTTATTTGATTTTACAATTTATAAATAATAAAAAAAGCTCATAATTTTCTTGCTTTTTTACTATTATTATAATATTTTAGTTTTAGTGTTGCCAAAATAAGAAATCAGAATCATGTTTTATAAAGCAATTCCTAATTGTTTCAGCAATCTCTATCTCAGTGGAATTGCTTATAATGTTTTATTTTTCAACATCAAAGAAATCATTATATCATTTTATAGCAGATTTGCCTACAGCATTAATAAAAGCTGCCCTATTAACGCGATTGAATAAAAATCTTGTTATATTTAAAAATGAAAAATCATACGGAAAATGTACGTCTCATTAAAGCTGCCAGGGGTGGAAATAAAAAGGCAGAAAGCGAATTTTTTTCAAAATTGGCTGTAAGATTTTCGCCATTCGTGGCACGTGAATTAATGGGATACCCTGTTTTAAAAAAACGGATAAATCCTGCGGAAGAGACCGATACCATCTGTCAATCCGCTATTGAGGAGATAAAAAAGCTTTATCCGTTAAATAGCCCGGAATGGTCGCTGATGCGGGCTTTCAGCGTTTTGCAAAATGTTCTCGATGATTTTATTTCAGGCATATTGACTGTCCTGGCTCAGGAAGATGATTCTGAGGCTGAGAATTATCTGTTTTCACTGCTGAGAAAAAAGCTAGCAGAAAGAATCGAAAAAAAAGAATGGCGCATCTCCCGGGAGGAAGCCCAGGATATTGTTCATGAGTCATTGCTGATCATTTTCAGGAAATACAAAGATAGCACATTTACTCAGGGGATATTAGCCTGGGCGTATGGCGTACTCGACAAAGTGCGGAAAGGGGATTATAACAGAAAAACCAGAAGGGAGAAGCTGCGGAGCGAGAATATCGATACGCTCCGGGAAATGCACGGGAGCAAACAAACTGCAGAAAACGAGGTCGATTATCACCTGTTCCTGGATGAAATTGAGAAAGCCATGAGCCAGTTGAGTAATGAAGATAAGGAGATTTTCAGTTTAAAGCTGAAAGGATTTTCCGGCAAGGAAATCATGCGCCAATTGGGCTTGAATCGCAATACACTGGACGGGCGCATTCATCGGATAGGCAAGAGACTGAGGCGGATACTGGAAAAAAGGGGAGTTCTATAGTATGAAATGTATTGATCCTGAAATGAAAAAACTGGTCAGCCTGTACCAGTTCAATATGCTGGATGATGAACGGAAAATAAAAGTCGAAGCTCACCTACTCGAATGCGAGGCTTGTTTTGAAGAACTGTATCGTCTCAGCCCCGTGCTGGAGGCAATCGAAGAAATGCCGGAGAGATTTTTAGATGCATTGCAACCGAAAGAAACATTGAATACACGAATAGTCAAGTTTTTAAAAAAAGAAGTTGAGTCGGTGAAGCGAATAATCATTTCTATTTTTTCACCATTCGCACGATTAGCTAAAAAACCTGCTTTCAAAATTGTTGTTCCCGCAATAGCGATAATTTTATTGGCAGTAGTATTTCTATTCCCCCCATCTGAGCAATATTCTGATATTGCTATTTTAGAAAAAGCGCCTTATCTAACCCTTAGATCCAATGGGCATATTAAACTTACGCTTGCTCAAAAATTATTTTATGAGGCAATGACATTTTATGAACAGGATAATTATAATCAAGCGATACTAAAATTATCTGGCTTTATTGCACGAGAACCTGACAATGCTTATGGACATTTCTTTTTAAGCGTCTCATTACTGCTAACTGATGATATCGAAAACGGAGTCAGGCATCTTCATAAGGCAACTGAATTGTGTCAGAAACAAGATAACATGTTATTGTTAGAGAAATGCTATTGGTATCTCGGAAATGCCTATTTGAAAACTAATGATGTGGATGATGCATTGAAACTGCTTAGATTGACTGTAGAGCTAAGAGGAGATTTTGAAGCAAAAGCCTTGAAACAGATTGCCAAAATTGATAGGATCAAAAAGAAGGAATCCCAAAATTGAGATTGTAATTCAAATTTCGAATAAAATCATTCATATAGGAGATAGCAGATAATGTTATTCCATATATGGAATGCGAAGATGCCTCGATTGCTTGCTTCTGTATTTTTAATGCCTTTTATCATATTCTTATATTTTTCAACGATTCTACTTGCCCAAAAGAAATCTGAAATTTGCCTTCGAATGAATAACACAGATTTTCAAGTTGATGATGACAGCAGCGCTGCCGATCAATCGAATCCAGCCATATCCTCCGCTTCGGATGGTTCATTCATTATAATATGGGAGGATAAACGGAGCAGCCAGAACGATATTTATTTCCAGCGCTACGACAGTTCAGGGCAAACGCAAGAAAATAATATAAGAGTGAATGATAATATTTGCGGCATTAATCGTCCTGCTCCTGATGTCGCCTCCGCGCCTGATGGTTCTTTTGAAGTAGTATGGTGTGATGGATTCTATCCAAAACCTGATATATATCTGCAGTGCTATAACAACTCAGGGCACCGGCAAGGGGATAATAAGAAAGTTTTTAATGACAGCGGCAGCTCAAACCGATTAGATCCGGTTGTATCCTCTAGCCCGAATGGCTCGTTTGTGATAGTTTGGACGGACTATCGCAACGGTAATTATGATATTTACTTTCAGCGATACGATAGCGCAGGAAGGACTCAAGGAGCAAATACAATAGCAAATGACGATACTTCTAATTCACAACAATATCATCCTGCAGTTGCATCTTCTTCCCAAGGTTCTTTTTTAGTTGCTTGGGAAGATAAACGTCATGGAAATTCAGATATTTATATGCAGTGTTATGATAGCGATGGAGTGAAGCAAGGGGGAAATTTAAAAGTAAATGATGATTCTTTCATAGCAGATCGATTATATCCCGCTGTTACCTCTACATCTGATAGCACCTTTACGGTAGTCTGGGATGATAGGCGAAATGGTAATTCCGATATTTACCTCCAGCGCTATGACAATATTGGAATAGCACTTGGAAATAATGACAAGGTTAATGATGATTCAAATGATTCTTTTCAATCAAGACCCGCAATATCTTCCTGTGCTGATGGTTCCTTTGTTGTAGCTTGGCAAGACAATCGTCATGGGAACCTAAATTCAGATATTTACGCCCAAAAATATAATGCTGATGGGACGAAGATTGACTCAAATTTCCTTGTTAATAATGATGAGATGAGTGCAAATCAACTTACACCTGATGTGTCAATCAATGGAAACAGAGAAATTATTTGTGTTTGGAAAGATGATCGTGTTGTGGAGCAGGGATATGATATCTTTGCAACGATAATGGATTTCGATACAACAGGTGCAGTTCCCGAGCCAGATATCGATATCTCGGAAACAGAACACGATTTTGGTGATGTGCCGATAGCAACCACAGCCCCTTGGGAATTTACTATCAAGAATGTCGGAACCGATACGCTGATCATCAGCAAGCTGAGTTTGACGGAATCGGTTTTTTCCGTAAACGATTCAGCCTTGACGCTTCCCGAAAGCGCTAGTTTGGAGATAACTGTTACATACCACTCCGATGTCGTAGGATCGTTTCATGATGTATTAAAAATTCACAGCAACGATCCGGATGAACCTGTGGTGGAGGTTTTGCTATCCGCCCGGGGAGTCTTCCCGTCTCAGGAAACGATATCGATTCTGCCTAATCCGTTTACGCCCAATAATGACGGATATAATGATTACGTCGAATTCAAATATCCGAATATGTACACCGAGGCAGCCATGCTTCAGATATTCAACCTTAAGGGCAGGAAGGTAAAGGAGATTAATGATGTCCGAGATCATCAATACCGGTGGTACGGCAAAGACGACGATGGCATGGATTTAATGCCGGGTGTGTACATTTACATTTTAAAAGCTAATGGCAAGCGCTTATCAAGTGGTACGATAACTTTAATTCGTTAATAGTAAGCAAAAATGAAAATATTAATATCATTCATTTTAATAACAATCATCATTGGTTCAGTGCTGCCAATCCATGCACAAGACTATTCCTGGCACAGCAGCAATTTCTATGAACCGCAGATCATCTTCGTAAATCCTGCCGGCATCTCTTTCCGCGAATCCAGGCAAGCCTTGCTCTCGAGCCAGATGCTGTACACGGGATTGGCGAATGACAATCTTTATAATCATCACCTGGGTTATGTTGAGCCACTCCAGTCTATCGGGGTGTTCGGGCTTCGCGGCAGTTTTTTTACATCGCACCTTCTGAAAAATAATACCTTTTCCTTGCTTTACAGCCGATCGCTGATACAGTCGCGATTGAGCTTTGGTATCAATGTCAATTTGCATCACGATTCGTATGATCGAAGCAAATTTCAACTGCGGGATCCGAATGATCCTTTGCTGGCAAAAAGCACATCCACTACTGCCCTCAGTGTCGGTCTGGGATTTATTTACGCACCTTCAGCAGACTTAAATTTCGGATTTAGTCTGGATGATTTGAACCAGCCGGATATCTCCCTGGAAGGCAATAGCGCTCGCAAGCCGCTTTCTGCGCGGTTCGGGCTGTGTTATCGCATCTTCAACCTGGTCCCTGAATTTGATTTGACATACCTTCGCAATTCGCAGCGTAGCGAAACCTACTATGTTTTGGCATTAAGGCAGTTGTGGCTCGATAATGCGGCGAACCTCTCTTTTCAATATCAAGGGAATTGTCTTGCTATCGGCACTGCTTATACCATTGACAGGCTGCGCCTGGACTATCATTATACGTATCCACTGAGTGAGTTGCAGGAAATCAGCAGCGGAACGCATCAATTTACGCTGAGTTTCAATTTCGGGCATTATCAAGGATACCCCACTTCGCCTGAAATCGAGCTGCAACATCCCAAAGCTGCTGAAGTCGACTCGAACTGCTTTAATCTTCAGGCTCATGTCAAAGACAAAAGGGGATTGCAGCAGATACGGATTGAATTGAATGCTGAAAATTTCACCACCTTCAATTACACTCAAAAAGATAAAATAGTGAAAGTCAATGCACCAATATTTCCTTTGAGAGACGGCGCTAACCGGATTAAACTTATTGCAAGTAATGATGTTAAAAAGTCGGTCAAAGAGATTAAGCTGAATTATACAGCGCCCGAGGTGACTCCGAGTATTGTTTCGCCGCCAAAGGTCGAAATCCTTGCTCCGCTTAAAGGCGAAATCCATGCCAGTTCGCTACAATTGAAAGTGTCGGTTGAGTTTATCCTTGAATTAAAGGATATCAAGATAAAAGTAAATAACAGGGAAATTCAATTACGCGGAATGCGGGCATTATCAAAAGAAAGAGATAAAACCAATATTGAGGCTGATCTGGAGCTTGAACAGGGGATTAACGAGATCGAGGTGATCGCTTTCAATGATCGTGGCAGTGGTTCGCGAAAAACATCAATTCTCTATAATCCGATTGAGATATCGCTTTATAATAAACTCAGGGCGGTTGTCATCGGGATTGATGCGTATCATGATAAAAATGTCAAGGATTTGAATTACGCAGTACATGATGCCAGAGCGATTGCCAAACTGCTGCGTGACTATTTTTATTTCGATCACATAATTGAGCTTTATAATAACGATGCCACAAAAAACAGGATTCTCAGCGCATTGAGCACTGAACTGAATGATGCGAAAGAAAATGATGGCGTATTCGTTTTTTTTGCCGGTCATGGCTGTACCGGGGAGGGGATAGAAGGCGGTCCTCTTGGTTTTATTGTACCAGTGGATGGAACATTCGATGAGAGAGAATATTTTGTGAAAAATATTCCCATGAGCATAATCAAGGAAATCTCGCAAACGATCGAGGCGAAACATATTTATTATGTGATGGATTGCTGCTATGGCGGCTTGCTGCTCAGAAGCCCGGGCAGTCCAACCCAACCTTCGCAGAAAACATACTATGAATTTTTAGAAAGCCTGGCGAAATGGCGGGTCAGGCAGGTTCTGACAGCCGGCGGAAAAGATCAACCGGTTTTAGATGGCGGATTGAATCAACACAGTATTTTCACGGGCATCCTGCTGCGGGCGCTGAAGGGAGAAGCGGATTTCAACCAGGACGGATTCATTACAGCCGAGGAAATAAATTTTTTCGTGAGGCAATGGGTTTATGCAAATGCAAAGGATGTTGTGCGAGGTCATCCGGTGTATAAAAACATTGAACAGATGCCTCAATATGGGAAATGGTCTGGCGAGGGGGAATTTATTTTTTCCAACATGAATTATTCACAAAATTAATAGAAAGTGCCTGAATTATATATTTCCTACCAGCGGAACAATTAATCCCGATATATCATCTATTAGATTACGTAATGAATGCGACTGCAAATCTATTATAAGAGAGAAATATGCCGCCCAATAAACATTCTCGATTTAATCAAACCGGAATCCCCAAAGTGAATAACTCCCAAAACGCCAAAATCATAGACGTAACAGCGGACAATGTCGAACAAACCGGCTTTTTCTGCTATATGAGCAAACCCAAAACAGAAGGGTATCAGAGAAAGTTGAATTGGATCAAAGCCCGCTTTCCCGAAGGCATGCGAATAAAAATGCTTGAATTGCCCCTGAGGGGATTCATCGAGTATATCCCCGGTGAGTACGCCTGGCGATCAGTGAATGCTTCAGGCTATATATTCATTCATTGCCTGTGGGTGGTTGGAAAAAGCAGAGGTAAGGGACTGGCTGGCGTTTTATTGGAGGAATGTATAAACGATGCCAGGGCAGCCGGATTGAATGGTGTGGCGATGGTCACAAGCGAACGCATTTGGCTGGCTGGCAAACAACTGCTGCTCAAACAGGGCTTCGTATCGGTTGCTGAAGTTCCGCCATTCAACCTGATGGTCAAGAAATTCAATGATGCGCCAGATCCGTCTTTCACAGGCGATTGGGAGCAAAAAGCGAGTCGGTTGGGTGACGGCTTGACCGTGGTATACTCGGATCAATGCCCCTATATTCCCGATGCCACAAACGCGGTACTGGAATTTGCCCAAAAACGCAATATTCCGTTTCGGGCACTTGAACTTAAAAGCAGTCATGATGTAAGACAACTAGCGCCTTCGCCTTATGGTGTATTCAGCATCGCTTACAATGGGAAGCTGCTGGCATATCATTATTTGCTCCCGAAAGATCTGGAAAAGCTGTTGCCGTAATTAGTGCTTGAACAAAGACTGACATTTTCATGCCGATCGGAGTTGAAGCATACGTGTTAACAAGGGCTTATCACCCTTCGACTCCGCTCAGGGTGAAGAAATAAGGACTTTTCGTTCATGCACTTAATATGCGGTTGCATGAATGGCGGCAGTGCTTCGCGCGCGTGATCAACTATCGGATTTATGGACGCAATTTAATATTTATCAATGCGATGAATCACCATCATTTTAAAATAATCCTGACGATCCTCTTTCTTTTCATTTTCGGGATGCGGGTAGCTTCTCAACAAGCTGATTCGAAATCGAACGCTGCAATCGACAGCCTGCTGCAAGTTGCTGCCACCTCACCAACGGCGCAAGTTTATTTTGAATTGGGTCAGGCATGTTTCAGTGCCGAACGCTATGATGATGCGCAAAATGCGTTTGTTCGCTGCATTCAATCCGATGTGCACAGCCCGTTTCGAACACAGGCGCACCTGTGCATCGGCAAAATATATTATCTGACCGGAGAGTATCCGCGTGCTGTTGTGGAAATTCGGAAAGCCCTGGCGCGTGAACCGCAACTGGAAGCTGCGCAAAACATGCTGCTGGCTGCTGAAAATATGATTTCGGCAGAAGCAGCGTTTGCGGAAAATGATTACCTGAAAGCCGAATTGCACTATCAAACCGTGATCAAAGCCGATGCGGAGAATCAGCTTGCCCGCGAGCGCCTGAAACTCATCAAAAATCAAGCTCTGGCTGAAAATTTGATCCGGCATGCGCAGGAGGCTTTGGTGGAACAGAATTACGAAAAGTGCTCGATGTATTTGGATGACGCCGGGCAGCTTTGGTCCGGGCATCCGCAACTTGCTGATTTGAAAAGGCAATTGGGTGCAGCGAAACGTGCCGATTCCAGCAGCAGAACGGAAATCGTCCCGCAGCAAGTGAGTACACCGGAACGACCGCGGATTTCGCCGAAGCCGAAAAAGCAGGATTCAACCGATACGAAAATGGCGGGGGAAAAACGCGCGAGTTTAGCGCCTGATTCAGCCGGAGGTGATTCGTTCGAAAGCAATGCACCGATCACCGAAGACAGCGATGCGACGCTTTCACCGGCGGCAGCGACTCCTAAAGGCAGGTGGATTGCAGTGGGTGCGCTTTTCATCGTTGCACTAATTTTGCTTGTGGCGGTACGAGCCAGAATCGCCAGCAAAAGAGATTCGGGCACAGGTGAAGTCGAAATAGGCGCAACCGGGATTCCGGAAAAAACAGCAAAAAATTCGTCGCCTTCCGAGTCCGGTCCGTGCCGGTTCATCGGCAAGTATAAAATTATTGAAAATTTGACAGAAGGGGGGATGGGTCGGGTTGCCCGGGCGCGTCACCCTCATTTCCAGAAATCAGTGGTTATCAAAAGCATTTTGCCCGAACTCACCGTAATCCCTTCCCTGCGAAGCCGGCTTATTCGCGAAGCCAGCATCTTATTCGAACTGGATCATCCGAATATCGTGCGCGTTTATGATTTGCTGGAGGAGGGTGATCAGGTTTATATCGTGATGCAATTTATTGAGGGCAAAAATTTCAGGGAAATTTTGGAAACGGACGGTCCCCTGGAAGCTCCGCGCGCTGTCGCCCAGTTTATTCAGATCTGCGAGGCGCTGGAATATCTGCATCAGCGAAAAATCGTGCATCGTGATATTAAACCGCCCAATATCATGCTGGAGCGGGAAACCGGAATGATAAAATTGGTTGATTTTGGAATCGTCAAACCAATCGATAGAGAAGTCAGCCAGGTTTTGACATCGGAATCACGCATCGTCGGCACACCGAATTATATGTCGCCCGAACAATTACTCAATGATGAAATCGATCATCGCACCGATATATTTTCGCTTGGAATTGTGTTCTTCGAAATTTTGACAGGGGCGCATCCTTTTGGTGATTTCGGCATTTCCATTACGCGGGCAATTCTCGAAAAAGATGCGCCATTGCTCTCTGCTCTCGCTCCTGACGTGAATAAAATCTTCGACGGTGTGCTCAAAAAAATGCTCGAAAAAAATGTGACTCAGCGATATCAAGCAGTACAGGCAATCATTTCGGATTTGCTGCGTCTGCAGGAGCGGGAAAGCTGATGCCCTTTGAGGACGTATTCCAATTGACCAGAGTTACCAATGATACTTGCGGGGTTGGCATGAATAAACGCACGCTCATTTTTTGTATGATCCTGTTTTTTGTGCAACCAGTCATACCAGCGCAGGGGAAATATCCCGATGAATTCGATACCGGCAGTTGCGAAATCGGCAAAATCCGAATACCGCTTCGATCCGCCGGGCGCGATACGTCCGGGAAATTTGCGCTGATTGACGAAGTGGCGATCATACTCCAGGATGCGCTCTCACAGCAGGGTTATTGGGGTATTCAAGTCGGAATCCGTGTCGGGGAGGAACTGGCACAACCGAATGACTCCCTTGAGACGTCGTTTGATTCCCGGATTGTGGAGTTTGACGACCTATTCGGTTATATGGATCTGCTTTTGATTGACAGCCTGGAATTCAGCCAAAATAAGACAATATCTCAAACTACATCTCCGGCTGATGAATCCTATTTCAACCAGTCAGGATCGTGCATATTCGGTTTTCCCGGATTATTCAATATGTTCAGGCGGCGCGACGGTGGAAAGGATGGGGCAGAAGGTGGCGCGATTCGGACTGATGTGTCGGTTCAGATCGCCCAGATTGAAGTTGATTCGTGCCGTGTGCTGGATATTTTTGCTGTCAGCGCAACCGGCTGGGGTGCAACCGCTTTCAAATCAAAAATAGAGGCGCTGGATAATCTGGCGCATAACGCCCGTTTTGAATTCGATTGGCGCTACGGGCTTTCATCCGGCGTGTTCGCTGTTGAAAACCAGGAAGTAAGCTTGCAATCTGGGAGTCGTGCGGGAATTCGGGAGAATATACTTTTCGAAATGATAACGCCCGCACTTATCGAGGACTCTGTGCTAACCGATGAAAGTTATGGCGAAGATTCAGCCGCTCTGCTGAAGATCGTTAAAACAACGCGCGATTCCAGCACGGGGCGATTGTTGCGCCAATGGCGACCGCTTCTCCCTGGTTGTTGGGCGACGGAATATCCATCTTCGGTGCATGCGCTGCAATTGGTTGTTGCACTTCCGGCGCCGCCTGGCTACAATGCTTTTGGCGCCCAATTCATGGCAAGACCCCTTGAAAAAGCGGATTGGGGACTGGGATTCAAAGCTGTCCGCATAGATGATTCATATAACGAACGAGTTTGGGGATTTGGCATGGGCGGATTCGGCATTTGGCGATTTTTTGAGACTCAGAAATTCGATCTCGGCGGGAAAATCGGATTGGACTTCGATTTCTTGTTCAAGCAGGATGAAGAAGAGAATATTGTGAGCACCGGGCTGTTTTCAGCTCCATTAACACTCACCGCCGAAATTTTAATTTCCAAACATGTTGACTTTTTCATCGAGACCGGCTACCGCTTCGGGATGAAATCCAGCAAATGGAGCTATTCGGAAGACGAAGAAAGCTATCCAGCCTTCTGGCTCAATGATCCGCCTGAAGTCACGAGTTCCGGCTTGGTATTGACGGTCGGTTATAAATATAACGGGTTTTAGATGCAATTATGTTTTGTAAGTTAATTCAATATTCAGTATCTGCTGAATCATCCCGGGAGAGGAAGGTTGAAGATCACTGATCACGCATTCTGCAAAGATTTCCCGTGTACCGATGTCAATCGGAAGAGCTACATTTTACCTTCGGGCGAATTTGATCCTAAAAGCATCCGTTTAATAATGATTTCGGAAGTCCCGCCGCCGGATTTGGGAGATTATTTTTATTCCGAAAGCAAGTTTCCTGATTTTCTGAAAACAACTCTGCAAGCGTTTCATGATGCAGGATTTGAATTTAGCTCGATGAAAGATATCATCGATGCCGGAATATATTTGACCACGGCGGTGAAGTGCGGGAAAATTGGATATACGGTTTCCGCGAATGTCATCCAAACCTGTTCATACATTCTTGAAAAGGAAATCGCGCTCCTCCCTGATGTCGGGGCGTACCTGTTGATGGGTGATGTCGCTATCAGAGCATTCAACACCATTTCTCACCGATTAACCGGGCAGCGAGCAATACCCGCTGGCTCAACCTACAAAATAAGGAGTCAAGAGTTTTATTACTCCGGGAAGCGCGTATTTCCATCTTATTTGCAGACCGGGAAGAATTATCTGATTGAAAAATCGAAAAGAAAGATGATCGCTGAAGATATTGAGGCTGCCTTTAGAATTTTGGAATGAAACTCAATTGGGCGGTCGATTATTTTGCATTTTTGTAAAAAAAGGCATGAAAATTGTTGACTTTTTGATTAAATCGTTGTAATTTATATGGGCGATAGAAAATAACATTGTTAACTCGGGAAAGGGGGGGAGCCGCAATGACAAAAAAGTCAGTTTCCCAGAACAACAAGTGGCTGGCAAAATATCTTAAGGATATCAGCGATATCGCTATTTTAACCGCGGAAGAGGAGATTGAATTAGCCCGGAAAATTCGCAAAGGTGACCAGACAGCCTTCGAAAGACTGGTCAGGGCGAATTTGAAGTTCGTCGTGAAAGTAGCGATGCAATTCAAAAACCGGGGGCTGCCGCTTGAAGATCTGATTAACGAGGGCAATCTCGGACTGATGAAAGCCGCGAAGCGTTTCGACGAAACGCGAGGTTACAAATTTATTTCATTTGCC
This sequence comes from Candidatus Zhuqueibacterota bacterium, assembly GCA_016927835.1. Taxonomy (GTDB): domain Bacteria; phylum Zhuqueibacterota; class Zhuqueibacteria; order Thermofontimicrobiales; family Sulfurfontimicrobiaceae; genus Sulfurfontimicrobium. The sequence goes on from JAFGMA010000343.1 coordinate 27,474, forward strand.
GTGTGGTGGATTCGGCAGTCGATACAGCAAGCCATTAATGAACAACTTCGAATTGTCAGGCTTCCGGTCAACCGAATATCGAATATCAGCAAAATCTCGCAGGCATATTCGCGTTTAGCGCAGGAGAATGAGCGCAGCCCCAATCTGGATGAACTCGCTGCCGAAGTCGATATGTCCGCTGATAAAGTAAGCGAAACCATACAAATATCGAAGTTTACCGTATCGCTGGAGACACCCAATCCAATCGATGACGATCTCAACCTGATGGACACGCTGCAAGATGAAGAAAATGATGTACCGGATCAGCACGTGGTCGAGGAATCCCTGAAAGATCGCATCGATGAAGTGATTTCTTCCCTGACGCCGAAAGAGGCGGATGTCATTCGGCTCTATTTCGGTATTGGTCAGGAGCGCGCTCAATCGCTTGAAGAGATCGGGAAAAGACTGAATATTTCAAATGAACGTGCACGGCAGCTCAAAGAGGTCGCCATTCGACGCCTGCGCCACGCATCGCGCTGCAACCGACTGCGCGGTTTCATGCGAGATTAAGTGTTTCGTACTATCACAACATTAATCGGTTTCAAGCCATTCAATCAAGCCTTCTAATCGTCAGTTGAGATATTTCGCTGAAGTGACAGCTTCTATTTATGCCGGCATTTTTGTTGGTAACCTCACCGGGTTTGTTGGCGAAATGACCAGTATGACACATCCTCTTCAATCAATTCTTTCCTGAAAAATGTATATTAACATCTTGAAAATATTATGATACTTTCGGGTGGCACATCATTTGCGTTTAAGGTCGGTCTCGGTTCGACATTCAGGGCGCGAAAAAACGTCCTGTGCCCTGCATGAAGTTATTTTTCACGCGATTGAAAATCAGGATGCCACAGTTCCATGCAAAACAAGGCTGCCACAAAACTCGATCTGAATCCCCCGAAATCCGGTCTTGCCCATCCCTCCGATGATCGCCCTGTGCTGATTCGATTTCAGGAAGTAATAAACAACAAATTCTGCCTTGAAGCGTTTTTGGGTACGTTCGCTGCCGCAAAAATTTATCGCGCAAGAAGCTTCAATGGCATCAGCATCTGCGGGAATTGCGGCACCAGATTCGAGGATGCTGGAAGATTATGCAATTGCGGATCAGACCTGGCTCGAAACCATTTCCTGATTTTAGAAGGAACTGATTCAATCACACGCGGCTATACTTGCTTTATCCCGATTTCGAATCTTCATCCTAACCTGCTGCAAATTTATGATCGCTTTTTCTATCGCAGCCGGTATTATGTGTTGGCGCAAAATGTCGAATTCAAACGCCTGCCTTCGGATTCAATTCGAATGTCCCCTGATGTCGTCATCGAGTGGGGATTGCAAATCGCGGAAGCGCTGCAATTCTTGCACTCCCGGAATTTGTTTTGTGTCAGTCTGCAGCCTGCCGATTTATTGATCCACAACGACAAACCCATTCTAGCAAATTATTCTTCCTGCTATAAACACGAAGGATCGACTTCAAGACATTTTTATAAAATTCGTGAGATGAGGAAGCAAGAAATTGAAGCGCTGGGAAAGTTGTTGATCTGGTTATGCGATACACAAAAAGCCACTCATCGATTGCCGGCAAAGATGAATCACCTTTTCGGTGTATTGCGCGATCTGGTGAAGCATGGCGTTCAAACCGCTGAATCGAATCTGGATAGGTTCCAAAGCGAAATGAAGAAGATTCGTGATGATTTTTTTGGTGATTCTACTCCGAATTCGGTAGAAGATTTGCCGTCCGCTGATGATATTACGATGACGCCTTACCGGAAAGCCGCCTTTGAGCCGGATTATTGGGCGAAGCATCAAGAAATACCCGACAGGATTTTACTCCCTGAAAGCGAACAACCACAAAGCGATTGGCATGAGAAGCAGTTGTTTCATTGGATGCTAGGCATTCAGACGGTGCATTCCAAAAAACCTGCGACAGGTGAAGCGGATGATACAATGAAAGGCATACAAGCGATTCATGGAAAAGCTTCGCATGCGGGTTTGAAGCGCCAGGTAAACCAGGATTGCGTGGGGATTTTTCAATTCTCAAAGATAATTAATTCTCAGCCGATTGACATCGGATTCTATCTCGCCGCGGATGGCATGGGCGGTCACGCTGATGGGGAGTTAGCCAGTCATCTGGCAGTGTCATTGATGTTGCATTATACGTTTGAGTTGCTGTTCAAGCCTCCGAATCAAAAGCTGCTTTATTCTCATGATCGGGCGGATATCGAATCTGTTCTCCGTCAAATTTTGTTTTTGACAAATGCCGAGATTTGCAAAGCAGCGCGATTCCGAGAGTCCGATCTCGGTACAACGCTCTGCGCGCTATTGTTGATAAATCACGACGCTTACTTTGTAAATGTCGGTGATAGCCGGGCATATATTTATGATCCCCGGGATGGATTGAGGCTTGTTACACAGGATCATTCCCTGGTTTTCCGAATGTACTCCTCCGGACAAATTGATTACCGCGAAATTATCGGTCATCCTTTGGGGAATCAACTTCTGTGCACCCTGGGCGATGAAAATCTTGAAGAAAATCTCGGACTGCTGCAAAGCGAGGCTGACCATCCGTTTATATTTGGTCATCGGATTGAGAAACATCAACAAATTTTGATTTGCACTGATGGAATATGGGAATCAATTCACGAGCCGGAGATGACGGCTATAATTGGTGAAACGGAAAATCCTCAGCAGTTGTGTGACCGCCTGGTTCTGGAGGCAAACCGAAAAGGTGGATTGGATAATAGCAGTATCATTGCGATTCAATTCAGTCAAAACGAACAGGCGACCGCAGGATAATGTTGGTTGTAATGAAGACTTCGGATGGAATGTTGTTGAATTTAAGCCGAATAATGTCCTGATTCCTCAATAAAAAAAGGTCCGCGACAAAAGCCAGACGGACCTTTCAAAAGTTAATTAATGCCTTGATTTGGCAAAAGGGAAGGAACTAAGAGGAAGTAACATCCTCAACCAAAACACTGGTCTGCATCGAAGATGAAATTGCCTCCCTCTTAGTAAAGTCCCCTTTTGTCTGAAATCCCCCTTGGAAAATGCGCTTCGATGCCACTCGTAAGACGCATTTCATCTTGTAGCCAGTTCCCCAACTGCTACTCCCCATTCCTACGGCAAATGATATGCCACACACGCCCGGTTAATTACTCGTTCCATTTGCACTCAACACACGATTTTTGAATGTACCATGATTTAAGCTGTTTGACAGTAAAACATCTGTCTCACCCGGACGCAGCGAAATGATCGCACCGATATCGACTTTTGGTGTGCCTGGTTCCTTATATTAATCATTGACATTTTTCCTTTTTTTCCTTAATTTTAACTTCAAAATATCATCAAATCAAGCGTGTGATCAAGCAAAATGAATAAATTATATATTGCGCCGATCCTGTTGTGCGTTATTGTCCTCATTGGTACTCTGGGCTACATCCTCATCGAAGGCTGGATCCTGTCGGATGCGTTTTACATGACAATTATCACCATTGCAACGGTTGGGTATAATGAAGTTCAGGAATTGAGTACTTCCGGGCGCATATTTACATCGATTTTGATATTTCTTGGAATTGGTATCGGCGGCTATGCTGTCGCAACGATTTCCGCATTTTTAATCGAAGGTCAATTGAGAGAATTTGTAAAAGGTCGTCGAATGGATAAAAAAATTGAAAAGCTCAAAGACCATGTCATCCTTTGCGGTTACGGCAAAATCGGCAAAGAAGTAGCTTTGAACCTGAAAGAAAATAAAGTTCCGTTTGTTATCGCTGAGAAACTTGATCAAAAGGTAATTGAAGCTATCGAACAGGGTTATCCGGTTTGCCAGGGAGATGCTTCGGATGAACAAGTACTGGAGAAATGCAGGATCGCTGATGCCAGGGGATTGATCAGTGCGATTTCTGCGGATTCTGCCAACGTTTTCCTCGTATTAACTGCCAGGGAAATGAATAAAAAGCTGAGGATTGTTGCCCGCGGCACTGATGAATTCACTGAAAAGCGCTTGAAAAGAGCTGGTGCCGATATGGTTATTTCGCCGTACGCAATCGCTGGCGCGAGAATGGCATGCTGGATGATGAATCCGAAGATCGTTGAATTTCTCGAGGTGATGCAGAAACTCGGCGTTGCCGAATTGATGCTCGAAGAGACAATTGTCGGCGAAAAGTCGTCGATTGCCAATAAACGCCTGAACGAATCCAAAATCAAGCAAGTAACCGAGGGGGCGTCAATTCTGGCGATTCGAAAACACAAAACTGATCAAATTATGCTCAATCCGCAGGGAGCGTCGCTGGTGGAAGTTGGGGATGTGCTGGTGGCGTTGGGAACGAAAAGCCAACTTGAAAAATTACAAGAGCTAACCGCGTGAGAATTTCGTTAGAATTGAGCCTGTGAGCAACCGGTTAAGTATCGGTCCGATTCTATGCGTTCTTCCCATCGCGATACAGATTTCCTCATCAACTGCTCGATCTCTCTCGACTCTGATTCATTGCAGCTTTTTCACTGTGTTTTTGATCAATTTCTCACATTTTTCTTTACCGAGTAACTCCGCGCAGCGGGGCAATTCACAACTCATCTCCTTGCCTGTAAGCGCAATTCGAATCGGAGCCCATAATAATTTTCCCATAATGCCGGTTTCCGTTTGCACGGAATGCATTATCTTGATGAATGCTGCTGCTGTTAACTCGTTAACAGATTGTAAACCTCTCAAAAACGACCAGTATATTTTTTGAGAATTCTCGTTCATGAGAATTGTTCTCAAATCGGTCTCATCAATTTGGCGTTCCTCATGAAAAAATAGTTCCGCATCAGATGCCAGCATCTTCAGATTGTGCGCCTGGGTTCGCAACAAGCTGACTAAGCTTTTGATGGTATTAAGATCGTTCAACGGGTAGCCTTTTTCTTTGAAGAAGGGCAGGGCAACCTGCATAAGTTTATCAATATCAGATTCATACATGTACTTCATATTGATATCATCCAGCCGAGTTTGATCGAATTCTGAGAACTCGTCTGTCAGGCGCGTAAACGAAAATCCTGCGATCAAATCATCGATATTTCGATAGCCAAATCTCAAATTCTCGTCAATGTCAACTGTCGATAAAAATTCAAGCAAGCTTTCAGGCAAATAGCCTTCGCAGCGGTAATAATCGATCGAATGTCGCTGTTCATAATTTTGAAGATTGGCGTACGGCACTGGCTTGATGCTGGATATATGTCCATACTGAACGCTGCTGGCATTCAAGGCATCCAGAAAAAGCAGTTGCTCAAGGCTATCCCGATAGCGATGAGCTTTTTGAAAGCAGGTTGAAATTTCAAAATCCCGGAGATCTACTGCAATGGCAAAGTTGGGATTGGGTAGACCGTTTTTATGGAGGATGAGGCAATCTTTGAGAGCCGCAGCATCGAATTCGATATCTCCCTGTACCAAATCATTGAAACGATATTCGTTTTTATCCACACGGAGGTACAGTGCGGGCTTAACGTTTGAAAGTTGTAGTTGTGTGATATCGTTCTGCCCGGATTCTCCGCATTCTGCCGTACATGCTGTAGTCGTTTGATCAGCCCGGATTTGACGCGTGCAAGCATACGCTTTTCCATCGCTGACGAGACGCCAGGCTTCACGTTGGTAGAGCTCGATTCGTTTGGATTGATATATTGTCGCGTGGAAATTGCGAGTACTATCATTTTTCCAATCAAGACCAAGCCATTTCAAATTTTCGATCAGCGTTGATGGATTTGTATTATCCGCTAGATCGTGTATGCTTAAAATGAAATCGCCTTTACAATGTTTGCTAAAAATCCAGTTTATGATGGCACTTTGCGCATCATCGAGTGTAAGGTAACTTTGAGGAACTACCCCAAAATAAAGTTGTTCTGGTTTTTCCATACCGTAATTTAAATCCGTTGCTAACTATTGATGACTTAAAAGCACGATTGCCTGAGCAGCGACACCGTCGCCCATCCCTGTGAATCCCAATCCTTCGGTGGTGGTCGCTTTAATGGAAATCATTTTAATATCTGTCTCCAGGCATTGCGACAGCCGGTTTCGCATTTCCTGGATAAATGGCGCAAGTCTGGGCTTTTGAATGATAATCGTTGAATCGACGTTGTTTATGGAGAATCCAACTCTGGAAATCAGCTTTTTAATTTCAGATAAAATGACAAGACTGGAGATTCCTGAAAACCTGTGATCGGATGGCGGGAAGTGACTCCCCAGATCTCCAAGGCAGGCTGCTCCAAGCAGGGCGTCCCCGATGGCGTGGGACAGGACATCCGCATCTGAATGCCCCAGCAACCCTTTTTCATAAGGGATTTCAACGCCGCCAAGAATGAGCTTTCTCCCGACAACTAAACGATGCACATCATATCCGATTCCTGCCATCATCCTCACAGTCGTTTTCCCTCTAATGTATATTTCGCCCATTCAAAATCGCCGGGCGTTGTGATTTTCAAGTTTGAATATGATCCTTCGATGATTCTTACCGGATGTCCCGATAACTCCACCAGCATGGCATCGTCCGTGATCTCGAGATTGCCTACATTTTCCATCCAACATTGGTAGGCATTAAAAATCAGCTCGCGGTCGAAAATTTGAGGGGTTTGTGCTTCCCAGAGTTTTATCCGTTCGAGCGTTCGAACGACGACATCCGCTTCTGCCTCTTTTATGGTTTGTTTCACCGGTACGGCGACGATGACTGCATGCCAGTCTTTGCACATCGACACTGCTTGGTCAATTAATTCCGGCTCGATAAACGGACGAACGCCATCGTGGATGGCGACGAAATTGACGTCTGGTTCAAGGGCATTTAAGCCATTAAATACTGAATGATAACGCTCTTTGCCACCCGGGACGATTTTTTTCAGTTTTGGAAAAACGCGATCGTTGATTGATGACTGCAAATCCGGATTGAGATGCCCATCAGGCACAACCAATACAATATCGTCAATCGAAGAACATCGCTGAAATTTTTCTATCGTAAAATACAATAAAGGTTTTCCGTTGATCTCGAGGAATTGCTTTGGAACGTTCGTATTGAGGCGTGTTCCTTTACCTCCGGCGGTTAGAATGGCTGCAGTTTTCAAGACCGATACTCATTTATTCGATTTGGGTGATGTTGGTTAACAGCAATCATTGAAGATACATGGCATCGCCGTAGCTATAAAAGCGATAGTTTTTTTCCATTGCCTCTCGATAGGCTTTCAGGATAAAATCGCGTCCGGCGAAAGCCGAAACCAGCATGAGCAATGTCGTGTTTGGCAGATGCAAGTTCGTTATCAGTTGATCAACTATTTTAAATTCATAAGGCGGGTAAATAAATTTATCGGTCCATCCCGAGATCGGCTTTGCCCAACCTTCTGATGTAACAGCGGATTCGAGGGCGCGCACGGCACTTGCGCCCACGGCAACGATTTTGCCTTTTTTCTTTTTCACGTCGTTAATAATCGTAACGGCTTCGGCAGATACTTCAAAATACTCGGAATCCATTTTATGGCGGCTCAAGTCTTCAACCAACACGGGGCGATAGCTCCCCTGACCCAGATGAAGCAAAACCGGCACAATCTGAACGCCGCGTTTTTTAATTTTTTTCAACAGCGTATTTGTGAAATGCATGCCGGCTGTTGGTGCTGCAACAGCACCTCTATAGCGGGCAAAAATTGTCTGATAGCGATCTTTGTCCTGAGGCTCTGGCTCCCGATTTATATTCGGAGGCAGCGGTGCTTTGCCGATTTGTTCGACGATTTCATAAAAGTCGCCATCATAACTGAACCGGACGACACGCCCGCCGGAAACCGTATTATCGATTACATCGCAAACCAGCTTATCGCCGATTGTGAGCCGGTTACCGACGCGGACTTTTCGGGCAGGCTTCACCAGAACTTCCCACAAATCATTTTCCAATTCACGCAACAAAAACACTTCAACGACGGCATCGGTTTTATCCTTCGTGCCCGTCAGGCGCGCCGGGAACACTTTGGTTTCATTGACGACCATACAATCGCCACTATTCAAATAACTGAAAATCTTGTCGAATCGAGTATGTTCGATTTTGGATTTCGCCCGATTAATAACCATTAGCGCTGAATGATCTCGTTTTTCAACCGGATACTGTGCGATGAATTCTTCGGGAAGCTCGTATCTAAAATCAGAGAGTTTCATGGGAAAATTCCCTCCGAGTTTTATGTATTAGGTTGCCACACAACATTTTTTTGGATTTCTTTCTGTCCGAAGCGCTTTGAAATTTTTCGTTTCGAACGGAAAAGCTTTGCGTACGTTTGTCGACTAAAGCCCGGTGCAATGGTATACCTGTCTGGTTATTGATACAAATCAGCCTGTCCGAAATTCATATATCACACGCTGCGCGACATATTCAGGCATGTACTAAAATAGCCGTTCCTGTGCAATTGGTTTTTTTTGAATGCCGAAGTGCCGGTACGCCAATTCAGTCGCAACTCGCCCTCGCGGTGTCCGGTTTATAAATCCTTCTTGTATTAAATATGGCTCATACACTTCTTCCAGGGTATCTTGTTCTTCGCCAACAGAGATGGCAAGTGTATTTAGCCCGACGGGACCGCCATTAAATTTCAATATAAGCGCATGCAGCACGCGCTTATCCATTTCATCGAGTCCCTTTTCATCGACATCGAGGCGATTGAGTGATTCCACTGCGATCTTATAATTGATAGTGCCATCGGAATTGACCTGTGCGAAATCACGGACACGGCGCAACAATCGATTACAAATCCTCGGGGTTCCGCGGGATCGTTTTGCGAGTTCCATTGCCGCATCATTTTCGATTTTGATACCGAGTATACCGGCGGATCTGAGGGCGATTTTGTGCAACTCATGCGGTTTATAGAAGTTCAGGCGACTCACTACCCCGAACCTTGCCCGTAAGGGTGATGTCAGCAATCCGGCGCGGGTGGTGGCTCCGATCAGCGTGAAATGGGGCAGGTTCAATTCGATTGTTCGCGCATTGACGCCTTTGTCGATGATGATGTCGAGTTTGAAATCTTCCAGTGCCGGATAAAGATATTCTTCCACCACATGATTGAGCCGGTGGATTTCGTCAATGAAAAGGATGTCGCCATCTTTAAGATTTGTTAAAATGCCCGCCAGGTCACCCGGACGTTCCAGCGCCGGACCGGAAGTGATTTTAATATCCACGCCCATCTCTTTGGCGATAATCATTGCGAGAGTGGTTTTCCCGCAGCCGGGGGGGCCATAAAATAATACGTGATCCAGCGGTTCACCCCTCGCTCTTGCAGCATGGATAAATACGCTGAGATTTTCTTTTAATTTATCCTGCCCCGGGAAATTATCGAAGTTCGAAGGACGCAATGATGTATCAATTTCGAATTCATCATCCAATTGTTCGGGAGTTGTCGGGCTATCCCGTTTTATCATAATATCTGATTCATCAATAAGAAGGTTAGTTCGTGCTTGAACGAAAACGAACATTTTCATGCTGAGCGGAGTCGAAGCATAACGAATTAACAAGGACTTATCACCCTTCGAGTCCGTTCAGGGTGAAGAAATAAGGACTTTTCGTTCAGCCGCTATTTAATATCTGATAATGCCTTTTTTATAATGTCTTCCGTGTTTTCGATTTGTTGAAATTTTTTTCGCACTGTATTGATCGCATTTTCCGCTGCTGATTTGGAATATCCCAGGGAAATCAAAGCCTGGACCGCTTCATTATAGATATGGCTTTTCGAAACCTCGTCAGCGGGCAGTGACTGTTCCAGTTTTTGAAATGATTCATCCGATGCGATTTTTTCTTTCAAGTCAAATATGATTCGCTGCGCTGTCTTCCGACCGATACCTGGGATGGCGATGAGTGTTGCCACATCCTCTTCAAGAATCGAGGTTTTGAGCTCCTGAACTGTTGCACCCGAGAGAATGAGTTGAGCCAGCTTTGGACCGATTCCGCTGATTGAAATCAGCATTAAAAAAAAGCGGCGCTCTTGTTGAGTACTAAATCCAAAAAGCTGAAGTGATTCGTCACGAACATGAAGATAGGTAAAAATCGATACAGATGCGTTTTGAGGCCCTATCTTTTGGTAAGTTGAAAGAGAGATGTTGACTTCAAACCCAACCCCGTTTACTTCAATAACCAGCTTGGTAGGCGATTTGATAATTAATTTTCCAGATAGAGATGATATCATTCTCTTGCGCTGATTTGAACTTATGCAATTTCAAAGAAAACGAATATAAAAAATGTTATGCTTGTTTTGTACATGATCGATTCATGTGGTCAGGTATCGAGGTCAAAGTGACGATTCATATTAGTGACAGGATTTAGCGCTTGAATTTTACTCGATGACAATGGCAAATAGCAATTGCCAGAGAATCGCTTTCATCGAATGACCAGACATCCTGCGTAACTCCCAGCAGCCGCATAACCATCATTTTCACCTGTTGTTTGGATGCACTCCCATTTCCTGTCAGCGCTTGCTTCACTTCACGCGGCGAATATTCAGCGATCCCCAAATCGGCATGCATCGCAGCCAGCAGGATGACGCCTCTCGCGTGCCCCAATTTCAACGCAGTTTGTGCATTCTTCGCGTAAAAAAGGCTTTCAATAATCATCTCCGAAGGATTATGCTTCCGAATAATCTGGGAAATTTCATCATATATTTTTTTCAGCCGGAACTGCAAGCTTGCTGAAGAGCTGCAGGAAATCGTTCCCCAGCAGACGGGGCTGAGCGCTGCATTTTGATAAGCTACCATGCCATAACCAGTTGCTAAAGAACCCGGGTCAACTCCAAGAATAATCATGCTTGCCTTCGGACAGAGAATTTATAGCAAATTGCAATTCTCGATATTTCATACGGCATCTCAGGCGATATAAATGGTTAAGCTGATAAATTCAGGTTTTCCATTTCCCGCATATCGATATCAAAATTCGAATAAACGTTTTGGATATCATCTAGATCTTCCAATTTATCCAGCAGCTTTAGAAATCGTTCCGCTTGCGTACCTTCAAGTTTCACGGTATTTTTCGGTACCTGAGAGATTTCTGCCGATTCGAAACTGAGATTGTTCTCTTCGAGGATTTGTTGTACGTCCTCGAGTTGCTCCGGCTTGACTGTAATTTCATACATATCATCTTCGGAACGCAAATCCTCAGCGCCTGCATCTATAACCAACATCATCAATTCGTCTTCATCAATACCAGTTGCGGGCAGCGATATCACGCCCTTTTTTTCAAACATCCAGGCAACGCATCCGGCTTCGCCCAGGTTCCCGCCGTATTTGCTCAGTACGTGTCGTACATCCGAAACAGTTCTATTTTTATTATCAGTCAGGCTTTCAATCAACAGTGCAACGCCGCCTGGACCATAGCCTTCATAGACGACTTCCTCGTAGACCACACCGGGAAGTTCTCCGGTTCCTTTTTTGATTGCTCGATCGATGTTTGATTGGGGCATATTCGCGGCTTTTCCCGCAGCGACCGCTGATCTGAGCCTTGGATTCGCTGACTGATCGCCACCCCCATGCCGGGCTGCGACTGTGATTTCCTTGATCAAACGCGTGAATACTCGTCCCCGTTCGGCATCAGCTTTGCCCTTTTTGCGTTTTATTGTCGCCCATTTTGAATGACCCGACATAAGTCCTCCCAAATATATGCTAATATAAGAATAACCCAGGAAATTAAGGCTGAATTGCATCAGCAGTAACACGAAATAGGCTACTGACGTGTGCCTGTATCATTGTCCCAGGATTTTGCAAATTTATTCACCTTTGTTTTGACAACCCATGCGTCATCGAATCCCTTTTCGATAGCAATTTGCTGTAAATCATCCGCTTCATATCGCGAGAGGCAATCTCCGATTCTTACTTTATAATAAGGGCTGTCATAAGTTAAATAAACTTGATCCTCGAATTTCAGAAGCGCTTCGCGTTGCACGCTTCGAGCATCAAGTTCATTTCGAAATGCGCAAATCTGAACGCGCCATCCCCACACCATCTCTCTTTTTTGCGGCAACGTGCTAAGTGAGTCGTTCTTCTCGTCACCAAACAACTCGTTTGTCGGCAGTTCTGAGTTTTTAGAATCTTGAATTTGAGGTTTCGTGGAGGTTGTCTGGTGGCTTGTTTCATCGGCTTTGCGCTTTGCTTTGAGTTCCAATTCCTTGATATTTATTTCCTCATCGCGCAAGCTTTGTGGATTGAAGTCCTCCAGGATTTTGCCGGCAGTAGTATTGGCTTTATCTTCACCTTTTCCATCTGTTTCAACGCTCACCTGCCGGGAAGGTGTACATCCTGACAAAAATGCAACCATTAACACGATTTTTACCGTAAAAGCTGCTTTTCCCATATTATACTCCTGCAAATAAGTCGAGCCTAAATATAATAAAAAAACGCTCGAAAGTCAATAAAAAAACTTATTTGATTTTTTTTAAAAAATTTGTATATTATTATCAAAATTAGCAGATATAGCCATTAAGAAAAGCGAGCTTTAATAAAACTCACTGAAACGTAAAAAGGCTTCTTCCATTTACTTACTATCAAACAAACCGCTTAATCTGCGTTTCGCTAAAAATAATGGTTGTTCTCATAAATATGGATAATATTGAACATGAAAAGCGCCGAACACTTTAGCATTATAATGAGTGCCCTATGCCTGATGGGGATTTTTTGCTCTGATTGTTGGGGACAATCACCATCGTGGATTGACACCTGCCGTTCAGCTTCAGCGCAGGGCTTTATCACTGTAAAGTCAGAGATCGATAGCCTGCAAATTTTCCTTGATGATAGTTACCTGGGAACCACCCCGCTTTTGAATGTCCCGGTTGACACCGGAAAACACACGTTGTGGGCTATCAATCCGAAACGTGCTAATTGGGCGGAACACGATAGGCTTGAGCATTTTTTCATTCACCCTGATGATTCGATGTTTTTTGATATCACATTCACAACATACTATTATATCAATTCCACACCATTCGGTGCTCTGGTTTTATACAACAATAAGGTCATCGGTCGAACACCGCTGCATTACGGGATCAATCCCGGGCAAAATGATTTAATTATTGTCAGGAAGGAAGGCTATCTCGATTTTGCGATTCGACCAGGAAGTAGCGCACAGCAGTATTTCGATGTCAAATTGCAGCTTGATAAAATGCTGGAGGAAGAAAAAGTAAAATATTCAGTCGGGATAAAGCATCGTCATTCGCGAAAAAAGCTTCTAACGTATTCAGCGATAGGGCTTAGCATAGCTTCAGGGTTGGGTTCGATTTACCTCAAAAAATTGGCTGATCGGAAATACGATGATTATTTGAATGCCGCCGATCCCGATCAAATGGATCGACTATACCAGGATACAAAGCGGCTCGATACATACGCGGGGATTTCGTATGGCGTATTCCAGGTGAGTTTTGTGGCGTCGATTTACCTCTTCTTAAAAGGAAGAAATTGAAAAGCTGTTGTCCACACCATGACTCCAGATACAGCACGCCAAAATCATTTTCAATTCAATCAGGCAACAGAAATTGCAGCAATACAAGCGATCATGCCTGGCAGCGATGCTGTTTTTTTTGAATACGCTGCCCCGGATTTTTAAAATTGAATAAAAAAAGCTTGACTTTTAAAAAAAAAAATGTATATTTAGAGTTTGTTTTCTTTAAAGAAAATTCTGATATAAACGAAGGCTAATCTGCGACGAGTTTTTCGCCACCATAGCTCAGTTGGTAGAGCTCCTCACTTGTAATGAGGTTGTCGCGGGTTCGATTCCTGCTGGTGGCTCGATAGTCGATGTATTATCAATTTGGGGAGATGCCCGAGTGGTTAAAGGGGGCAGACTGTAAATCTGTTGGCGATGCCTACGAAGGTTCGAACCCTTCTCTCCCCACTTTGTTTTCTTTTTTGAACGAGGAATTGGGAAATAGTATTGAATAGCTATTCCCCCTCGATGATGCGGGAATAGCTCAGATGGCTAGAGCATCAGCCTTCCAAGCTGAGGGTCGCGGGTTCGAATCCCGTTTCCCGCTCAAAATACAAATACCCCTCAATTTGTTGCCTGTCTTCGCTTCTATAGGGTTCTGAAGCGCTCAGAGCTGGTTGTATTCAAGGAGAGAGCTTTCTATAGATTGGCGAGATTCCTGGATTAAATATTATTTTTGTATCAATGATACAAGGAATACGTACGTTAATCCTGATGAAGGATGGGTTACAAGAGTGATTTGAGGGGTTAGTTGTCTTTAACAATTACAAAGGTTGAGCGATGCCCATGTAGCTCAGTAGGTAGAGCACATCCTTGGTAAGGATGAGGTCACCGGTTCGATCCCGGTCGTGGGCTCAAAATTAAAAGCTTTACCATACAAATCATTGAAAGGTTTAAAAAAAGCGAGGTAAAACGAATGGCGAAGCAGAAATTTGAGCGGACGAAGCCGCATGTGAATATAGGTACGATAGGCCATGTAGATCATGGGAAG
>JAFGMA010000344.1 GCA_016927835.1 Candidatus Zhuqueibacterota bacterium
AACTGAGTTTCATTTGTGTGTTTCGGTTAATTATCTATTTTTTGCGTAGTTAAAAAAGAAATGCCACCTCTTTATGAATAATCCAGGCTATAGATTTACGGGAAACACGAGCGCTGAAATTTATGCCTTGATTTTTACCACTTCATTGCTTATGTTTATTGACTTTGCCCGGATATATAGAGATAACATAAATTGCAGAGTCAAATGGAATTCGGGCAAATAAGAAATTTGCCCTACACATTCGCACTATTAATAATCCATTAACATCAATCGTGATATGAATAAATATTGGGTAATCTGCATGATCATCACGACCAGTGGCGCGCTTTTTGAAAATGCTTCAGCCGCCAAACATCTCTGTGAGTTACCGTTATACAGCGACACCCGTAATGATGACGACTGGCTGGTTGAACCGGTTCACTTAAAAGCCGGCATATTTCGCTCTGAAAATTCGAATGAAATCTTATTGAGCAACGGCTTGATTCGCAGAACATTCCGGTTGGCTCCGAATGCTGCCACTGTCGGATATGACAACCTGATGACGGGCGAGACGATTATTCGCGGGATCAAACCCGAAGCGCTGGTGAAACTCGATGGCGTTGAATACGCTGTCGGCGGATTGATGGGTCAGATTGAATACGGGTACTTGTTATCCGAATGGCTGGATTCAATGTCCACCGATCCACAAGCATTCCAGTTTGCCGGCTTTGAAACCGGAAAAACCAGCGAACGATTTCACTGGCATCGGAAGCGCTATGCTGCTGATCTGCCCTTCCCTCCCACTGGCGTTTCCTTAAGGCTGGATTTCAAGCCACCGCGAAATAAACTCGCAGGCATCGAGCTGTCAATACACTATGAGATGAACGATGGCATTCCGCTGTTATGCAAATGGGTAACCATTCAAAACAAGAGCGAGCGTCCCATTCAGTTGAATACAATCACAACAGAAATTCTCGCGGCGGTTGAATACGAATCCAGCGTGGGAAATCCAGAGCAATGGATTTATCCCAATATACACGTGGAAAGCGATTATGCGTTTTACGGAATGCTCCCCAGAAACGCGGATAAAACGACCCATTGGGTTCCAGATCCGCAATACACATCGCAAATTAACTACCGCCTCGACGCCCCGCTGATGCTGGAATCTCGTCCGCCCATTGGACCCGATGTCATGATTTTGCCCGGCGATCATTTTGAATCCTTTCGCACGTATGAACTCATCTACGATACCACCGAGCGTGAGCGCAAGGGATTGGCGCTGCGCCGAATGTATCGCACCATCGCACCCTGGGTAACGGAAAATCCAATCCTGATGCACGTGCGAAATGCCGATGATGCCTCGGTGCGTCTGGCAATCGATCAGTGCGCCGAAGTGGGATTCGAGATGGTCATCATGACTTTCGGCAGCGGCTTCGATATTGAGGACGATAACCCGGAAACGCTCAAACGATACAAAACGCTCGCCGATTACGCCCACAGCAAAGGCATCGAACTCGGCGGATATTCATTACTCGCCAGCAGAAAAATCAGTCCGGAGCATGATGTAATCAATCCCAAAACCGGCAAAACCGGAGACGCTATTTTTGACAATTCTCCCTGCCTTTGCAGCGCATGGGGAGAAGCATATTTCAAAAAATTATTTCACTTCTATGAACAAACCGGCATGGATGTGCTGGAACACGACGGCTCTTATCCCGGCGATTTATGCGCGTCGATCCGTCATCCCGGACATCGCAACCTGGACGATTCACAATGGATGCAATGGAAAAAAATTACGCATTTTTACAACTGGTGCCGCGGAAAAGGCATTTACTTGAATGTGCCGGACTGGTATTTTTTAAACGGCTCCAACAAAAACGGCATGGGATACCGGGAAGTAAACTGGTCGCTGCCCCGCGAACGGCAAATACTGCTGGCGCGCCAAAATATTTATGACGGAACCTGGCAAAAAACATCGAGTATGGGCTGGATGTTTGTACCGCTAGTTGAATATCATGGTGGCGGTTCCGGCGCGACACTTGAACCGCTTTCGGAGCATCCGAATGAATACGGCGCGCATCTGGCGCAAAATTTTGGTTCAGGCGTGCAGGCATGTTATCGTGGACCGCGCCTGTACGATTCACCTGAGACAAAGGCGCTCGTTAAAAAATGGGTGGATTTTTACAAAAAATATCGTCCCATCCTCGACTCGGATATTATCCACGTGCGGCGACCGGACGGGCGCGATATCGATTGCATCCTGCATGCAAATCCATTCCTCAAACACAAAGGTTTGGCAATGGTTTACAATCCATTGAAAAAGAGCGCAAACAGAAAACTTAAACTTCCGTTGTATTATTGCGGATTGACCGACGTCGCGAAGGTCAGCAAACAGGGGGCAGCGGCAATCACATATAAACTTGATCGATCGTATGCCATAGAATTAAACGTTGAAATGGAGGCAAAGAGCGTTACGTGGTTTGTGATCGAGTGATTCCGGGGATAAAATAAATCACGTTCCGGCAGCGCGCGGCTATCAACGCCAATTTTTACATAAATTTTTTCAGCAGTTTTTTGGACGCCACTTCTGGCACAGACATCACTTGAATGATTTATTCCGAAAGCTTAACCGCGGATGAGTTACTTTTGCAACGAAAAAATCGATTTTGAAAAACACAATACAGCGGTGCGGCTGCTCAAAGATGCCTTTCTCCGGCAGGCACATTCGAGGATTCCCGTTGT
This sequence comes from Candidatus Zhuqueibacterota bacterium, assembly GCA_016927835.1. Lineage (GTDB taxonomy): Bacteria > Zhuqueibacterota > Zhuqueibacteria > Thermofontimicrobiales > Sulfurfontimicrobiaceae > Sulfurfontimicrobium. The sequence continues at coordinate 2,722 of JAFGMA010000344.1, forward strand.
CATCACCGGCAGCATACGGAATTTATTGAGCAACCCGGCGATCAACTCGACCGGCTTTTCATTCAAAGATTTTTTTACGGATGCTACTGCCCAACTAATTTGCCAATTGGAATTTCAACACTACGTGCGGCATCATTGGCTCTGCGATCAGGAAATGGGATTGCCTGAAAAGGGTTGGCAGTTGGCGCTGGATTTTCAAAATTCGTATGATCAAGCCTGGTTCGGCTGCCCAATCCGGTTTTTTGGTTCTGCGGATGTGCCGGACACGCAGGAAATCCTCAAAGATAATCCGCAACAATTGTATCACTGGGAAGATCTGGATCCGTTCTGGGGACGCGGATCGTTTATGCAGCGGGCGATGGACATCTATTTGAAAATAAAAAAAATGTGTGATTCGGGCTATGAATTTCACGGCTTGCCGGTTGCGCCGCCAGTGAAGTTTCCGTGCATCGCAACAGACGGGCTGTTTACTATCGCTCTGAAGCTTCGCGGGGCAGTTGAAATCATGACTGATATGTATGAAAATCCCGGGTATTACCACGATCTCCTGGATTACATCACACGCAATCTGATCGCGCGCATCAAGGCGCATCGCGAATGGTGGTGGCAGCACGATTCCGCTTGCACAGCCAACCCAAACCACCGCGGCGCTTTCGGCTATGCGGATGATGCGATTGCCATGCTGTCACCGGCGCAATTCAAGGAATTCGTGTTGCCCTATATGAAACGCCTTTTCGATGCGTTTTACGATGGCAGTGGGTGCGATATCCATTTATGCGGCGACGCAACCCATCATTTCAAATTTCTGGCTGATGAATTCAACGTGAAATCATTCGATACCGGCTTTCCGGTGAACCACGGTGCATTGCGGCGTGAACTGGGACCGAGTATTCAGATCAATGGCGGATCCCCGGTGATGCTGCTGAAAGACGGTTCCCCGAAGCAGATAGCCGCCGAAACAAAGCGCATTTGCGAATCGGGTGTGATGTCAGGCAAGCGCTTCATTTTAATCGCCGCCAATAATCTGGCGCCATGTACGCCCATTGAAAACATTTCAGCCTTTTACCAGGCAGGCAAAAAATATGGAAAATATGAGTGACCAAACCCCCAAATCGCTGAATAGCGAGAACCATCTCCCCGATTGGGAGAATCCTGAAATCTTCCAGCGCAACCGTGAACCAGCGCGTTGTACCGCTATTCCCTATCTGACCCTTGAACAGGCAAAGACAGGCGAACGTCAGAATACGCCATTTTTCAAATCGCTGGACGGATTGTGGAAATTCAATTGGGTTCAGAGTCTCTCAGAGCGCCCGGCTGATTTTTACAAACCGGATTTCAACACGGATCAATGGAATGATATGCATGTACCGGGTGTGTGGGAGCTGTACGGGTACGGTGCTCCGATTTACCTTGGCGCGCAACGCCTCTTTGAACTCAATCCGCCACATATTCCTCAAAAGAATAATGCTGTTGGTTCGTACCGGCACACATTCACTCTGCCGGAAGAATGGCAGGGACGTCAGGTATTCATTCATTTTGGCGGCGTCTGTTCGGCATTTTACCTGTGGATCAACGGAAGAAGCGTTGGCTATAGTCAGGGCAGCATGACCCCGGCTGAGTTCAATATCACGCCTTTCCTGCAGCACGGCGAAAACACCATCGCGGTTGAAGTTTATCGCTGGTGTGACAGCACCTACCTGGAAGACCAGGACATGTGGCGCTTCACCGGCATTCACAGGGAGGTTTTCCTGTTTTCAACGCCGGATGTTTACCTCCGCGATTTTTTTGTGCAGGCTGATTTAGATGAGCAGTATCAAGATGCACTTCTGCGAATCAACGCTAAAATCCGTAATTGCGGCTCGGAGGGTATTGGTGCGCTGAGAGTCGAAGCGCTGTTGCTCGATACGGAGGGCGAGTGTCGCGCCCAATTGAATTCACACATTGAGCATCTCCCGTCCGGCGAGGAAATCAGCGCCAGATTACAAGCCATGATTCAAAATCCGCAAAAGTGGTCGGCGGAAAAACCACATCTGTACCAGGTCATCATGGTGCTGAGAAATGAGAAAAACGCGATCACCGATGTGCGGCAGACGTCTTTTGGGTTTCGAAAAATCGAATTGAAAAATTCGCAACTGTATTTGAATGGCGCTTCCATTTTGCTGAAAGGCGTAAACCGGCACGAGCACCATCCGGTTTATGGACGACACGTTCCCGTTGAAACCATGCTGCAGGACATTCTGTTAATGAAGCGATTCAACATCAACGCTGTTCGTACCTCCCATTACCCGAACGATCCCCGATGGTATGACCTGTGCGACCGCTTCGGGATTTATGTCATCGATGAAGCCAATCTCGAATCGCAGGCGGTATACAGGCAATTGCCAACGAGCGACCCCCAATGGCTGGCTGCTTCACTCGATCGGCTGGAACGGATGATTCAGCGCGATAAAAATCATCCGTGCGTTATTTTCTGGTCACTTGGAAATGAAGCTGGCAAAGGATCGACCTTCCTGAAGATGCACGAACATGCTCATCGCGCCGATCCCTCTCGCCCGGTGCATTATGAAGCCGATCATCAAGCCAGCGATGTATGCAGCCGAATGTATCCAAAAGTTCAGGACATCGTTGAGTATGGGCAGGCAAATCACACCAAGCCGCTATTTTTATGCGAATATGCGCATGCGATGGGAAATGCATGCGGCAATCTGGCGGAATACTGGGCAGCCATAGAGACATATCCGTCACTGATTGGCGGATGCATTTGGGATTGGGTCGATCAAGGCGTGCTTGTAAAAAATGCGCAAGGCAACTCCTGGTTTGGTTATGGCGGTGATTTTACGCCACCCGAAATCAACACTGATGGTCATTTTTGCCTCAATGGTCTCGTCTTTCCGGATCGCACAATTTCGCCGAAGCTTTTCGAAGTCAAACAGGCGTACCAATTCATCGCAGTTGATGCGGTTGATCTGGCGCACGGCAGGATTCGCATTCGTAATAAATATTCTTTCACGAATCTGGATGAATTCGATGCGCACTGGATCCTTGCCGAAGATGGCATCCCCCTCCAACAGGGCACTCTGCCAACGCTGAAGATCGATCCGGGAAGCGCTCAAGCCGTTGCCCTCCCGCTGGAGCCATTTTCAATTCACCCGGGGGCAGAGGTTTGGCTCGAGCTGCAATTTCGGCTTCGGGAACAATCGCCATGGGCGGAAAAAGGCTACGAAATCGCGCGCGACCAATTCAAGCTCCCGCTTCAAAATTCATCAACGCCGATTGTCGATGTTTCCGAAATGCCCATCGTAAGCCTGGAGCAAACAGATGAAACTATCCAAATCAAGGGAAAGCAGTTTGCTGTTTCATTTGACCGGGCACAGGGTGCTCTCAGTTCGTGGAAAGTTGATAATCGAGAATTCATTGCCTCCGACCAAACACGTGCGGGCGGGCCCAGATTAAACATTTACCGGGCGCCGCTGGATAACGACTACGAGATAAAAAAGGTATGGAAAAAAGCGGTGCTGGGTGCGCTTCAAAGTGAGGTTTTGCATTTCGAGGCGCGTCAGATTAATGCCTCTACCATACAAGTGCATATCGAGAAGCTTTCTTCGGGTAAAGATGATATTGCCTTTCGCCACTCCTGCACGTATACGATTTTTGGCAATGGTGAGTTGTTCGTGGACAACCAGGTTAAGCATGAAGGAAACGTACCGAGTCTGGCGCGAATCGGAATTGAGATGGCTATCGCGTCTGAGTTTGAACAACTCCGATGGTACGGACGCGGACCCCATGAAAATTACAGCGATCGAAAAAATTCCGCCCCGGTTGGATTTTATCGCAGCACGGTGCATGAGCAATATGTGCCTTACATCATGCCGCAGGACAACGGCAGCAAACAGGATGTCCGCTGGTTAGCATTGACAAATGAAAGCGATTTTGGATTCATGGTCATCAACCGGGAGCAGCCGTTTGCCATGTCAGCGCTGCATTTCACCGGCGCTGATCTCGAAAGTGCAATGCACACCCATGAGTTGAAGCCGCGTCCAGAAATTACCCTCTGTCTCGATGCCCGGCAGCGGGGAGTCGGCAATGGCAGTTGCGGTCCCGATGTTCTGCCGGAATACGAAGTGAATGCAGCACCGATTTCTTTCAACTTCAACCTGCGCATCTGCCGAAGCGAAAATTGTCACGAGCTAAGCAGGCAGTTACTCCCGATGGTGTCAGAGCCATTGGTGCATCGTGACCGCAATGGGATTGTCAAATTGAGTTGTACGACGCCTGATGCCAGGATTCACTACACCCTGGATGGTTCCGAACCCACCGATACTTCGGCCCGGTATCAGGCGCCTTTTTCACAAACGGGCAAATTCGTTATCAAAGCCAGGGCATTTCGAAAAGATTTCATCCAAAGCAGAGCCAATCACCTGGAAGCGAGCCACTTCACATTAAGCGAACCGCACATTCAACCCCGGAATGTTTTTTTCCACGGCTCGCTTTCGATTGAAATAAGCTGTGAAACTGATGCGGCTGAAATCCATTATACGCTTGATGGCAGCGAGCCGACACCCGATTCACCACAGTTCATTCACCCGATTGAAATCACCAAAAGTTGCGTTGTGCAGGCAATTGCAATCAAGCCAGGCTGCCGGCACAGCCCGATTGCCACCGCAGCTTTCCGGCAGGTTGATTTTTCGAACCAACTACAATACAGCTATTTTGAGGGTTATTGGAAAGAAACACCTGATTTTATAAATCTTGTGCCAAACGCAACCGGAAATGCCGATAAAATAAGCTTCGCTAATATTGCCACCAATAAGGATCACTATGCGCTTCATTTCCTGGGTTTCATCCATCTTCCACGGGATGGCGAATACGTATTTTACATCGCCTCGAATGATGGCAGCAAATTATTCATTAACAACAAACTGCTAATCGACAACGATGGTCCCCACGGCATTATCGAAAAATCATATAGCATCATGCTATCCGCCGGCGTCCATTTCATCGAAGCGCGGTATTTTCAAAATGGCGGCGAAGAGGATCTAATTGTATCCATCGAAGGAACAGGAATTAAAAAGCATGAAATTCCGCCGGATTTTTTTATAAGGAAATCTCAATGAAAACACTTAAACAAAGACTGCAATCCGACTTTATCGATACTCTCTACACGCGCACCTATTACAGCTTGCTCGATCGGGTGGATCCCGATGGCTTTTTGCAGGAATCGCTGACCGGCAGATATTCGGGCATGTTCCCGCGAACCGTGGGCGCTGCGGTGGCGCTATTCCTCGAAACGGGTGAATTGGATACGGCGGAGAGAATCATCAACTGCACGCTCGAGGCAATGACGGTCAATGAAATGGAGCGCATTCCCCACGTATTTTTTCGGCAGACGAATGATTTGATTCCGGTTTTCAACGACAATGTACTCATGCAAGCCCTTACACCGGTTGGTGCGCTCACCCTGGGCGATGGGACAGGCGCGGCACTGCAATTCATCGCACCTGAATTACCGATCCTCACGGTGGAAGCTGCTATCGAGCTAAATGCCTGCAAGGGAAAACTCACACTTCGGATTCAAAAAACCAAAGACGGGGATGCCATTCAGACCGTGGTTCTCGATGCGAAACATGTCTTTCCGGGGCAAACCTGGCAGCGCTTTGAATTGCCCGAACCGTTAACGCTGGAGCAAGGTCAGGCGTATTTCATCCGTTTCGATTACGATGGTTTCGGTTCACCCATCTGGCGAGGCAGAGACCGCTATGAGGATCAAGCGTGCTTCGAATTGCAGGCTTCCGGCGCATCGGAACCACCACGGTGGATTCAGCGCGAAGACGTGGCACCGGCTTATGCCATCGATCTGGGAAAACTGCGACATGAGCCGAAAAATGACCCTTACAAAATATATTGCGATTGGGATCAGATCGATGGTCAGGCGCACGTGATCATGGCGTGGGCGCAATTGGCTTGCCGAAGAGGTCCCACTGATTTTGAGGATCGCACCTACAGGCTGATGATCCAATTGATGAACCGCACATCGGATCAACCATATTTCTTATGGGGCAGGGGGCACAAAATAAGTGTAAACCTGGTTCAAAACATTTGCCTAGAGCATTCGCGCGAGGATCGCTATTGGTACACCTGGGATCTGCTCACCCAGTGCGTGGTGGGCTCCGCGCTGAAATCGATGATCGAGGTGGCAATTCGGCGCAATGATTTCAAGCATGCACAGCGCTGGCAGGACCGGCTGCAAGTGCTCAAAAAAGGCATCGCGCAAAATCTAACGCGGGAATTGAACGGAAAAACCGTCTACCTGGAAATGCGGATACCAAACGCTGCCGGCGGTGTACCATTCACCGGTATGAGCTGGGTCAATTTCGCGCCCATCATGGCGCAGTGGGAGCCGCTCGAACGTCAGGTATTGCGCAATACCATTGAAGCGTTGCAGGATAAATTGATAGTGGACTACCAGGGCTATAAATATATGGCAATTGAATGCGATGAACAGGGAACGATTCGAGATAATTTGATTATCGGTAAAGGCATCGGCTGGGAAATCGAATTCGCCCGCCAGGAAAAGGAATTCAAACGCATTTTTGAATGGCTCGATTTCCTGGAAGCCTTCCACACAGGAAAATTTTTATCCGAGGGCATGTTTTTCGACGGTGAAAAGTGGACAACCGGCGATGGCGGCAATGGCGAGCAAAGTTGCTGGTGGTGCTGGGCAATGGCACGACTTCGGAAGGAAGCCGGACTCCCAGCCACAGAGCCCGCGTGATGCCGTATCCGCGCTGCTGAAAATTATACTCATTTGGGTAGCTTTTGAGGAATCTTTTCTGTTATTTAATCAGATATGAATTTTAATCCGTTACCCATAATAAAAGGATATTTCCGAAATTGCATACCGCCTGGCATGATCTACAAAACAATCCAAAATCAGTACATCTGTGCCGAAGGCAACATGAAAGTCATGTTTTTACGAACAAACCGAATCATCCAAAAATGATCATAAAATATCGCACCAATGATTGAAAAAACAGACGAGATGAAAGGACGTATCATGAAAAATCAAAAACAACTTGTCGATGCGCTGTATGACAAACTTCCGCAGGGAACGAAAAAAATGGTTGATCGCTCCGTTTCGGAAATTGTATCGGCAAAAAAGAAAAACGGCAACGTCGTAGTTGTCACCGGAAGCGGTCCGAATCTGCATGAGGGGGTAACAACGCTCATTGCGGAGCTTGTTAAAAAAGAAATAATTGACGGTGTCACCACCAGTTCAGCCGTGGTTGCACACGAAATGGCAGGCGTGTTGGATAAAGTAAAACGCGTGGATGGCAAAAAGCTGGGATTTTCATCGGACATTCTGCCGCGCGGCGATATCTTTGAGGCGACACTCATGCCGTCCAGGCTGCTCGATCAACTTAAAACCGAAATGCTGATCGATATCAACCTTATTAATAAGGTGCTGGCAGCCGAAGGGAATATCATCATCAAAGCCGCCGGAAATATGGGATATCCGATGGGATTGCGAACCGAGATGCTGGCAAAGGAAATTTTATTTGTTGCCAATGAAAGGGGATTGCCTTTCGAAGCTGTCGCAGGCGCCGGCGCGGATGAGCGAACCATAATCGGGGCGGCACGACGGCGGTCCATTCCATGCCTGGTTACTGTCCCGCAATTGATCGGTGGCGGAATGGTGGGTATCGCGATTGCCGATACCATTTCCATCGCTGAAAGAACCGCGAAAATCGCCCAAATGATGGAAAGCGCGGATGTGATCATCGAGTCAGCCGTTGCACTCACCCAGGAAATTCACGACGGTCCGTTCGAAATATATACCGGTCACGGCATCTGGTCCCGCTGGGAAGGTTATCCCACTTACAGCCTGGCAGACAAAGTGCTCATTCGTATCGATCTCGATCCCAACCTGGAGCGCGCATGGGAACTGGAAAAACAATCGAGTGAAGTCCAAAAAGCGATTGACGAGGGCGCACCTAAAACCAAAGCATTTGACATTCCGTTTCGAATGGAAATGTCAGGCTTCGCCCGCCTGGAAAAAAGCATTCCGGTCGTGGGCGATATCGGAGCGATCTGGCCCATTATTGCCGACCGCGTATCGCGCGCGCTGAATATTACGCTCGATTTTATGTCATATCCCCAACAAACGCCTGAAGGACAGGAAATGCGCGAATGGATTGTGGAAAACATTCAACCGGTTGACAAACGAAAACTCTATTCTTAACATACACTTGAAACCTGTGGAGGAAACGGATAATGCTGCTGATAAACGGAATCGAAATCGGGATGCTGCTATTTGCCCTGTGTTCGCTCATGATCCTGCTGCACTGCGTTCAAAATTCTTCGGAATCCGGATTCGCCGGAATTCCTCCAGAAGAAATCGAAACCAACATCGATCAACTCATCTCGAAAATGACGCTCGAAGAGAAAATAACGCTCGTTGCCGGGCAGGGAATGGGTACGCTGCCGATTGAACGGCTGGGTATCCCGCCGATATGGATGACCGACGGACCGCTCGGACCCAATAAAAAAGGCAAAGCCACCAATTATTCGGCTTGCATCAATATGGCGGCGACCTGGGATACAGCGCTGGTTGAACGGGTAGCCCAGGCTATCGGCGAAGAAACGCGCGGCGTCGGCTGCGATATGATCCTCGCGCCCTGCATCAATATTGCGCGGGTACCCCATGGCGGCAGAACCTTTGAGGGCTTCGGCGAAGATCCCTACCTGGTGACGCGAATGGCTGTGGCGTACGTAAAAGGTGTGCAGCAACAACGCGTTAGCACCTGCGTCAAGCACTATGCATGCAATAATCAGGAATGGAACCGCAGTTTCGTCAGCGCGGAAATGGATGAACGAGCGCTGCGCGAAATTTACCTGCCAGCATTTAAGGCAGCCATCCTCGAAGCCGACGCGTGGTCGATTATGACCGCTTATAATCGGTACGCCGGCGTCCATTGCTCGGAAAATGAGTTCCTGCTGCTCGATATTCTCAAGGGTGAATGGGGCTTCAAAGGCATTGCGCTCTCCGATTGGGGTGGGACGCATAGCACGGTTGCCACGGCAAAATACGGACTCGATCTGGAGATGCCTGATGCCAAATGGCTGGATGAACGGCTGGTGGACGCGGTGAAAAACGGTGAAGTGAAAGAAGCCATCATCGATGACAAAATCCGGCGCATCATCCGGGTGATGTACAAACTGGGGCTTTTCAAGCAAAAAACCCACAGCGATGATTCCGCAGTCGATACGCTGAACCACAGGCGCCTCGCTCTGGAAGTGGCGCGAAAAAGCATCGTGCTGCTGAAAAATGAAAACCGCATTCTTCCGCTGGATAAACAAAAAATAAAATCGATTGCCGTGATCGGTCCCAACGCGGAAGAGGCACAAATATGCGGTGGCGGCAGCGGCAGCCTGAATGCATTTTACAAAATCTCGGTACTCGAAGGCTTGCGCAAAAAGGCAGGCGGAACCATCGATATCAAGTTCGCCCGCGGCGTCAGTCATAAATGCACATCGCTCCCGCCGCTGGATCCGAAATCGCTCATCCCGCCCGATTCCGAGCCCGGCGTCAACGGACTCAAGGCTGAATATTTCAACAATATGGAGCTCGAAGGCGAGCCAGTGCTGACGCGAATTGATGCCAATGTCGATTTCGATTGGGGCAGGGGAACACCGGCTGAGGGCATCGTTGATGATGATCATTTTTCAGCCCGATGGACCGGACAAATGATCGCCCCGGGAACCGGAACGTACGAAATCGGAATGAATGCCGATAATGGCGTTCGGATCTATGTGGATGAGAAGCTCATCGTCGATGAATGGTCAACGGCTGACCCGGGTATTTTGAAGTCCGGTTTCATTGAGCTTATCAAAGGTAAGAAATACGATCTCAGGATCGAATTCTTCGAAAATCTCGGGGATGCCATGGCAAAAATGGGAATGGCGCCAAAGTATGTTCCTGAGGAAGAGATCGGGCTGGCGGTTGAAGTTGCGAAACAAGCCGATATCGCGATCTTGTGTGTCGGTCTCAATGATGCCCTGGAAGGCGAATCGTATGACCGAAAAGACCTGAGTCTGCCCCCGGAACAACTTTCGCTGATTCAAGCAGTCGCAGACGTCAACGAAAACACCATTGTCATCTTATACAACGCGACCCCGGTTTTGATGAACGATTGGCTAAATCGCGTGCCGGCGGTGATTGAAGCGTTTTACCCCGGACAGGAAGGCGGTACGGCGCTGACTGAAATTTTGTTCGGCGAAGTGAATCCTTCGGGAAAATTGCCGCTGACTTTCATCAACGCGTGGGAAGATTCGCCGGCGTACGGAACCTATCCGGGCACTCAGGAGATCGCTGTTTACTCCGAAGGCATTTTCGTGGGCTATCGGCATTTCGATAAACACAACACCGAGCCGCTGTTCCCATTCGGTTTCGGACTCTCCTACACCGCGTTCGAATACAGCGATTTGGCAATCACACCTGGCACCATCGAGCAGGATGGCGTCGTGAAGGTGACTGCCAGCGTGAAAAATACCGGCAAAGTTGCCGGGGATGAAATTGTGCAGCTCTATCTGCAGGATATGGAAGCGAGCCTCGAGCGGGAAGTGAAAGCGCTGAAAGGCTTCCAAAGAATCAGTCTGAATCCCGGCGAAACCAAACGCATCGAATTTTCTCTCGACAGGGAAGCGCTGTCATTTTTCGATATGAAAACACGCTCCTGGGTTGCCGAACCCGGTCAGTTCAGAGTGCTTATCGGTTGTTCGTCGCGGGATATTCGGCTGGAGGGTGGGTTTGAATTGAGGTAGGATGGATAGTTTTTAAAAATGGATTTGACGCGGCTTTGAAAAAGTGCGGTGAGTTCCGATTTTAAATTTTGCATGGCGGGGATTACATCGATTTAAATTATTTAGCTAACTTGTTGCCGGAAAGCTACGATTCAATCAATCATAAATTTTGCCCCGCCATCATACTTGACGCGATATATTTTTTCAGTACCATTCTTCAGCGCACTAAAAATGAGCCTGTCATCCGAAATCCAAGCCACATCGAGTATGATCGAATAATCTTCCGTCAACTGAAAATTTTTACCGCTATCTAGCTCAATAACAAATAAAAAAGAAAAATGATGCTTATCAAACGCAGTGAAGGCAATTTTATCGTCGTGTGGTGACCAGACAATCAGCGATTTTTCGGACATGGTTAAATTTGAAGTGTTCCAGGTGTCAGGCGTGGAGATCGGTGTCCAGGAGCAGTCTCCAGTGGCTAATACAAATAAATTGAAGTTGTAGATACACGCTATTTGGGAGCGATCATTCGACAGGACAGCTTTTTCAATACTCCTTTTAAGTGGTCTGCTGATAGAGAAAGAATCATCCGGCTGGATAAAATATAGTTTTTTATCTGTCAAAATATAGAGGGCATTGGCATCGCTCTGCCCAAGAAACTGTGAGTACAATTCCCGTTCATTGCGGGCTGACAGGATATTTTTGAATTTGACGTTCTGGCGGTGTTGAGTGAATACGATATAGAGGGCAACAAATAAAAGCGCTACGACTATAATTTCTAATGCCCACGTTCTACGAAATCTAATGAGTTTGTGAAAAAAACTCTTCGATTGAGCAGCCAAAGCTAGATCCTTTTTATAGCTCATTTTAAATCGCTGGATCAAATGAAGAACTAAATTTATAGATTTTGTACCAAATGGAAGTTTCTAATTACAGCATGCGCAATATCCTTATATTCAACGCTCTGCAAATCTGTCTCAACTTTTTGCATGGCTTGATGTATGTGATATATCGCTTTTTTATGTATTTCACGTATTTCATCTATTTCATCCTTGGACATGATTTTGCACTCTATGGTTTCCTTGAATTTAAGATATATTATAGACATCGCAAAAGCAATGTTATTATGCAAACATGCTCCTTTTTCCAAACCTGATTCCGACTGCTTTAAATCATTGATAATTTTATTTCCTGATTTTATAATTTTAGTTGCATTGGTTTTCGAATTAGCTTTTATATCTACTATTTCATAAAGGTTATAACCTATATCGAACATTCGAGCTTCGAAAATTTGCGCTTTTTCCCAATTTCCTGAGTATTCGATCAGATGTTCCATTCCCATCAGAATACAGAAATAATTCTCGCTATATTCAAATATTATTGTACTGTGTAGCATGATCCGTGTGATTCTAATAGTAAGTTTATCATTCAAAGAATATTAAAGGCGCATAATTGTTATTATTTCTTTTTTTTGGATTTCTTTTTTCTTTTCTTAAATATCTTAAATATGCCTTTCTGGTCTTTTTCTTCATCTCTTTTATCTTCTTTATTCGACTTTGGCGTACCATGAGGCTTTCTATGACCGTTCATTCGATTTCTCCCAGCTATTATGGTTTAATAGTTTTGCGAATTCAAGTTCCAAGTGCAACAGGTGAATTATAAAAAACCTCATTTGGTGTTCGGAATTTCAGTGATTTTCTTGGTCGATTAT
>JAFGMA010000345.1 GCA_016927835.1 Candidatus Zhuqueibacterota bacterium
AACTGAGTTTCATTTGTGTGTTTCGGTTAATTATCTATTTTTTGCGTAGTTAAAAAAGAAATGCCACCTCTTTATGAATAATCCAGGATCGGAACTCTGATTTTTTTAATGCTAGAACAATTTACAAAAAAAACAAATAATTATCGAGTATAGCAAAAATCCCCTTGAGTTCCAGTTTACAAAAGCTGAGCATTACCTGCATTTTCTGCTGGATTCAGGGAATCTTTACTCCCCTTCTTTTAGCCCGGATTAGCGAATAAAAAGCGCTTTCTTCATCGTCACAAATTGATCCGCCTCGAACCGAACGAAGTACAACCCAGTCGCGACAGATTGTCCCGCACCATTTTTACCATTCCATTGAACCGAATAAGTCCCGCGCGACTGCCGGCCTGCCGCCAGCTTGGCGACTCTCTGTCCGGAAAGATTAAAAATCTGAATGCAGGTTTCTGCCGGTTTTTCCAGCGAATAGCGAATGAGTGTTGTGGAATTAAAGGGATTGGGGTAATTTTGAAACAGGTGAAATTGCGCTGGTAAAGTTTCTCCCGAAGCTTCTACCGAAGCGTTGGGAAATAATTCATCCAGTTGGAGCGAAAAATAAACCCAGTACTTTTCACCGTTCGTGGGAAAAACCACGTCCACCACATCACTTAACGGCGTGCCGGTCCGGGGAACGGAAACGCCAAATCCGGAATATTCGACGTGATATCCCTGGAAATCCAAAAGAACCGAGTCCACCGGGGCAAATCCATTTTGATCCAGCAGAAACAGCATCCCGGTGTCGCCTAAAAGAAAAAAATTTGCTTTTGCATCCTGGAAAATGCATTGGTACCAACCGGCGTTAGCGGGACAAATCTCGTCAAAAAGCGTATCTCCCGCTGCCGCAAAAACCACGTGGCGGTGCTGAACCAAACCATTGGTACTCGCACCAATTTTCATATAAAGCACATGGACATTGCCTTTGGTGTCGATGTAGGCATCCTTTTGCGCATTGCACACAACATTCGGGAATTTAGTTGTGGGGGATTCTTCGACGAAAGATTTTGTCGCCAAAGGTGCCAGTGTGGAGTCTGCGTGCCAGTAGCGAAACGCATTAAAAACGTAATCCGAAGCATTGGCTGGTTTCTGGTAGCCCAGTGCCGCCCAGCGTACATCCCGGGTGGAAACCAGCGAAAGCCCGGCGGGTGGATTCGGAAAAACGTAAGTGTAGCAGTAACGAAAATCCAATCCGGAATTCCGGTACGTCCATTTTTGCTGCGCCGCCTGAAAATAGGACCAGCGAAACGCCCCCCCTGGTTGCTCCCCGCCTTCGCTGGAGAGAATACAAATATTTCCAGTGAGATCAATTCCGGCAGAATTGTACGGCCAGTACCCCTTGCTCTGCCCGGAAACGAGCTGCTCCTGTATATTCCAGCCGGCAGAATCCGGCGAGATTGTCCACATCGTTGATTTTCCCCCGGGCCAGCCAATTACGTGCAGCGTGCCGTCGGGAGCAGCCAACAGATTTACCGGCTCCCTGCCAGCAACGTCGTGGGCAATCTCGTGCCAGCCATCTGCGGTTCGTTGGGACACGTGCCATTCGCGCTCGAAATAGCCTTTGCCTTCGGTAGTAAATGCAGTAAAAACGCCGTAGCAGGTGCGGACAATCCGGCACTGGTGCCCGCCCCAGACATTTCCGCCATCCCCGACGGCGGTGCTGTCACAGACGACTTCGATATTAATAGTGAGTGGATCAGGCAGGGCGAAACAGGTCTGGTTAACTAAAAATAGTGTGACGCAAATGATAAATAATAAGAGACGATTTTGTGAAAGAGCTGAGTCCATAGCGCACCTCAATTTTTTCCCAGGAGAGAACATGGAATTAAAAAAAAATCAGTAATTTTAGCTACTATTCGGACAGACATTATTTAGTGCCTGTCTGAAAACCTCCCGCAGATTCCTGAAAGATGCTAAATAGTGGTATTTGAATTTATAAAATTACTACATATTGGCTTTTTTATTTTAGGAAACCTGGGAGGTTATTCTCGGACAGACTCTATTTAATAGTATACGTTAAATTCAATGGCAATAAATTTTAAGTTAGTCGACGGTTCGGCAGATGCGACTAAATTCCAGGTGCGAAAGGAGCCGAATCGGCATTTTAATCCAGCCAGCTTTCCCACTCTTCGCTGACCATCCTCATCGACATCCATACAGAGGATGCAGTCGGAAATTGCTCCGGCAGCTTCGATTGGCGCTTTTGCGATAAAGCGTTTATTCTGAATTCCTTGTTTTGAAAAATCAATCGATCCAAGTGCAGGTTCTTCTCTTGAATGTGCAGGAAAATGTTAAGGAGCGTTTGATTGAAATATACCAGAATCACTTTGATTTGTCAAGATGTTTTTAGCAAAATTATGACGTCTTTCGGACTTTTGTCTTGCTTTTACTTTCAGCGATTAATATATTTTTAATCAAACTATTTGATTTCCCTTTGTAAAACCGTCTCTTTACTTTTCTAATCGAGCACAACTCGCGTGTTTACTGCGGGCTTTGACTGTTTTCCGGTGCTTCAGAACCAGAATCCGGATAATAAATGATTGTCTTTTTCATTCATCATTCCTGGTTCTCAATTGAGAAATTATCATTGCTGTTTTTCACATTTTTTCTGATTGGAGGTTATCAATGAGCAAACATAGTCAACCAAAATTGTTTTTTTGCTTTAACGGATTGATCTTCCTATTGTTTAGTTTAGCACAGGCACAGAATTATCCCGGACTCACGCAAATTGAACTCACACTTGTCGATTCCGCCGCAACAGGATATGCCACATTCCAAAGCCACAATCAGAAAATTGTCAGCAATGAGAATGGCATTTTTATGACGCACATCCGTTCGCGGAATGAACCGTACACTGCCCAACAATGGCGATTGTCAAGAAGTGTAGACAATGGAGAATCGTTTCAAACAATTTATGAAGCCACCCATGCGACAAATCCCCCGGTTCTGGAGACCGATGAACAAAACAACATTTACCTCGTGCGTCCCGACTTTCTGGATAATCATGCTTACTATTACAGATTTTTATCACAAAACAATTATTTGAATCCATCAATATCAAAAATCACCGGCGGCAGTGCTGGAAAATACTGCATGGTATACGATTCACACCAGGAGCTTTTTTATTATTTTGCCTGGGGATATAACCTCTGGGGATTCACGCCGAGTGGTACGGTCAGGTTAAAGCGAGAATTATGCAAAGCCGGAGATCATGCAGGTCCGCAATACCCGCTTTGCTATCTGGATAAAAACAGTCATTTGCACACCGCCTGGACTACCCTAAAACATGGTGTTTATATGTATTGGGATATTCACTACATGGTTTCGGTTGACAGCGGCAGAACCTGGCAGAAAATGGATGGAACACCATTGCAAATACCCATCAAAGTTGATGACAGCGGTCCCAGCGACAGAATTACGCTCGATGATGAATTTGAAGTTCATTCCTGGCTGTCTAATTTTCTGGTGAAGGATCATAAAATTCATTTTCTATACATGGCGCAGTTCGTTCCTTATCGGCAGCATTATGTACGCTATGATATCGAAACCGCGACCCGGGATATTGATATTTTCCCGGAATTCAAAGGAAATCAAATTTACCTGCTCGGGCTGGATGGATTTTTTACCACGAAAAGCTCGTTGGAAAATGCACCGTTGTATTGCATCGGAAATTTCGGCGGGCATCCCGCCTGTCTTGCCAGTGACGATAACGGAGAAACCTGGTACGATTATGCCACTTGCGAAGCATCCTTCAATGTTTACTCTTTGGGCGGCTGCCGTGAAATAACGGCTGAGGGTTACGTGATTGGCACCTTCACCGACTATAAAGTCTCACCGGAAGGGATTGATATTTCGCAAGTTCATTTTTTGAAAATCAAAGCCGGGCTGTCAACAGCCGAAATTGCAAAAGTCAAATACCAGCCGGGTAATCTTTATATGAAATTCGATAATGCCAAAGGTCAACCTGAATTTATCAGATTTCAAAACAGCGATTCAACCTGGAGTGAATGGTTTGATTTCCAAGTTGAGAAAAATATTGCATTTGATGCAGCACCGAGATATTACCAATTGAAAAGCAGAATGGGCATTGAATCAAATATTTTTGAGATTGATTACTCGGCTTCTGTTTCCGGCGGGGCCCGGAAATTTTTACATTTTGATTTTTCTACCCAAAATTATCCCAATCCATTTAATTCA